>JAOACM010000130.1 GCA_026417845.1 Planctomycetota bacterium
AGATGTGTATAAGAGACAGCCCTTACCGCTCCCGAGCACTTCGAGCCTGTCCGGAAGCCTCCTGCCGGGAAAGCGGTCATCCTCAATCAATAAGCTCCGCATCGGGTGCTTTGGGATAGGCTCTTCATCGCGGCCGGGCACCCCGGCGACCTTATCCGTCGGCGCCGGACCCGAGCCTCCTCCGCCGCTCCCGGATTCGCGCCAGCCCCCGCTCCGGCGCCGCTCCATACGGTCCGCGACTCGGCCTGCCGCGGCCGACAGGACGGCCTCCACCGCCTCCGCGTCGGCCGGCCCCTGGATCAGGAACGGACGCAGGCCGAACGCCGCGACCGCCCGCGCAACCGCCGCGAAGATCTCCGGCGGGGCGCGTTTGGCCGCGCCTCCTGACCCCGGATGGATCGCCGCCAGCCCTCCTTCAAACGGTTCCGGGAACAGCGCGGCAAGGCGCGACATCCCTGCGCGCAGCTCGGCGCCCCTCACGCGCAGCGAAGGGCTTTCGGGCGCTGGGACCGGTGGCGATGGAGGGAATCGCGTCCGGCCGAGCGCGCCCGGCGCACCGCCGGCCTCCGCCTGCGGTGACGCGGCATCGGAAATATCCAGCAGCGCCCGCCAGAGATGTTCCGATGCGTGGACTGGCCGGCACAGGCTGCGGCTGTCCCCGTCCGGAGCGGCGAGAGGAGGCCTGGCTGTATGTATGACGATGCGGCGTGCGCCGAGCGATTCGATGCGCGCCCTGAAGATGCCGTCGGGATCGTTCAGCCAGGCGATGACGGCATCCGCCCCGCCGACGCTTTCTTCCAGGATCTCCGGTGCCGGACCGCTCCCGCCGAACAGCCACGCGCAAGCCCTGTCGCCGAAGTCGCGGACCGTCAGGCGTCCCCACTCGGCCTCGCCGGCGCGCAGCACCGAACCGTGAGGCATCGTCACGAACACGTGCAGGTCGAGCCTCGCGCCGGCATCTCCGTGGGCGCGTATCAGGGCATCCAGGACCGGCGTGGCCAGGATCATGTCCCCCAGCGCGCCTGGACGGAAAACGGCTATCTTCGTGTCAGACATCTGATCTCCCGGAAGCCAGCGCAATGATTCGGCAGCAACCGGTTTCGCGGTTTCCTGAGCGGATATATCAGCCGCGAGTCAAAAGCTGCGGGTCCCATGCCTGTTCTGGGCTTCAGGCTGCAGGCCGCAGGGTTCCCAGATCTCAAGCCTTTCAATGATCAATCGCCCATCCGCTCCGCCTCCACGCCGGGATTCGGAGCCTCCAGCCCTCCGCCGAAGCCGCGGCCGCCCCATGCTCCGCCGGCATCCATACTGCCGGCCGTGCCAGAACGTCGGAGACCTCCACCGGGCGCTTTTTTCCCTGTGTTGATCCTCCATTGCCACGGCGGCAGCGGCCCGTCCTCCGATGGGCGCACGCGGAAGGATACCAGTTCCGCCCGGAATATCTCCTCCCCCATCCTGGAATACTTCGACCTGCGGACCAGCCCCACGCCCGGCGCGTACCAGTGGATCGTGCGCCAGGTCTTCAGCCTGTCTTCCTCAAGGACGCGCACACATCCCGCGAACCTTCCGGCCGCCGTAGCCACGTCCTCGCGCCCCTCGATCTCGTAATACCTCGTCCTCCCGGACGGATCCTGCTCCACCCATCTGTAGCCCGTATGCGGAGGCAGCATCAGCAGATAGTGCCTCCCGGCAGTATCCTGAACGCTCAGGAAATCGTCTTCCTTGGCCCATACTTGTTCTCCGTCCCTGTAAACGGCTTTGAAGACGAACGGGCGTATCTTTTCTACGATCTCCAGTATGGCAATGCCCACAGGAGCAAGGTTGCATGTTTCGGGTCCGGGGGCATCTGCGTCCGCCGGTTCCCCGGCCTGCCGCCGGGAGGCCGTTCGCCCCCCCGTGCCGGACCGTGCGCTGTCATCCAGATGCGCGGCATTTTCCGGGACCGCACCGGCTCCAGCCCGCGCCCGACCGGACCCGCCCGCCTCCGCTCCCGCCGGTAGAGTTCCGTCTGGTTCCACGCCGCTGAGTGCGTATCTCCAGACATTGCCCTCGGCCAGAGGAAACCAGTCGAAGTGTACCCCCTCGCATCCGCAGAGGGCCATGGCAGCCGCAATCGCCAACGCCGCCCGGGCGGAAATCGTCATAGCCCGGGAATAAGTCGCCGCTGTTTCGAGGATATGCAGCGCCCCGGATGGCATCGTCGCTGCCGGGGCCGTATCCTCGTCGGCGTGAAAAGTTCCCGCCGGCGCGTCCTGTGACATTTCGGCTCGCCGCACCGCCGGAGCGTTCGCAACGTTATTTCGATCCGCCATGGCTTCCAGACCAGTCAGCTCCGTTCAGCCTGCCAACCCTGTCCTTCCCCATCCGCCCCTCCGCCGCTCCCGTGATGTCCTCCCAGGTATAAGGCTCCCAGTCGCCGGATATCTTCCCGCAGCAGCGTCTGGAACCGCCTCGAACGCGACGCGCGCCACGCCGGCATTGCGGTCCCCCGGACTCCACCGGGCGGTTGCTCTCAAGGGATGCCGTGTGCGGCCGGCTTTTGGGGAGGCGCCGTGCCGGGAGGGCAGCGGGCCGCGATATGTAACTTCGGGCGCCGCCAGCCGCCTCCCGCCACGATCGGATCGAACCCTCCCGCTCCTCGCCCGCCCCCTGTCCCGCAACCGCCCGATTCCGTTGCGCGCCGGTGCCCCTCGAAGGTAACATGCACACGGAGGTAGGAGCAAGGGAACCGGGGGAGGCACCGGGAGCGGCCCCGCCTGGTCGGGCGTCTCGATCCGACAGCCACCGGCGCTGCCGGATCCCGGGGCCTGCGGAAAGACAGGGAGGGATTCAGGTGAAGGTTCTGGTGCTGCAGGGAAGTCCCAGGAAGAACGGCAATACGCAGACGGTGGTCGAGTCGGTGCTGGCGCCGATCAGGAGATCGGGCGGCGAAGTGGAAATAATATTCGCGGCGGAGAAAAAGATATCCGGTTGCAGAGAATGCTTCGCCTGCCAGGCGCCGGACAAACGCGCCGTCCCCGGATGCGCCATACGCGACGACATGACCGACATATACCTGAAAGTGCTCGACGCTGACCTCGTGATCATGGCGACTCCGGTATTCTGCTGGGGCATGAGCGCCCAGCTCAAGGCGGTGTGCGACCGGTTCTTCTGTTTCCACAAGTTCGAGGAGGGGCACAATTATACGAGCCTGCTGAGGGGAAAGCGGTTCGCGCTGATCGTCACGGCGGCCGGTGACGAGTTCGACGGAGCCGACCTGATAGTCGAGCAGTTCCAGCGATTCATGGAATACATGAAGGCCGAGGACGCCGGGCGACTGGCGGTCTGCTCCGTGGAATCCGGCGAAAAGCTCCGGACAGATGCCGCCGTAAAGGAGCGGGCCGAGGCGTTCGGAAGACAGCTTCTGAAGCACGGCTGAGCCGGACCGCGCCAAATGGGGCGTCCCGCGAGCCGGCCTCGCCGGCCGGTTCCCCGACCGGTCCCCAAGTCGCGTCCGCGACATCGGCGTGGCGGCGATCCGGCGTCTACCTACAGCGACGGGGGCATGGATGGTTCAGCCAACCTGACCGGGCCGGATGGTGCGGCATCGCGGTCTGGAGATCTGCGTTCCGGAGGCGGCGTATCGCGCCTTCCGGCCGGAGGAGATTCCCGGCGTCGCGGACTTTCCGTGCCTTGCGGAGTCTCCCGGCGTCCGGGCGGTTCCTGCTGAGCGCCCGCCCCGGTTCCGGCGCCTCCCGCGCCCCGCCCCTGCTCCCCCCTGCCGGCCCGTGCATCCCCGCTGCCATTCCCGATATCGGCCGGGCCCGGATCGGAACCGCCGCCGTCACGCCGGACGGTTCCGCTGCCCGGTGACCTGCTTCCGCCACCCGGCTTGCCGGTCGCCGCATCAGATCCTCCAGCACCGGCGCTTGAACCGCCAGTCCCGGCACCCAACCCTCCGGTCCCGGCCTCGGAATCGCCGATCCCCGCCCCCGGGCCTCCAGCCCTTCCATCCGGGCGGCAAGCTCCGCCGTCCGGACCGCCGGAGCCCAGTCCCGTACCGCTGTCCGGATACGCCAGCACCTCGCCCGGCGCCATCCAGCCGAGCCTGGTCCGCGCCACGCGCTCCCACGCGAGCGGGTCGTTGTTCTGAAGCGCCGCCAGCCCGCGCCTGGCCATCCGCAGCCTGCTCCGAAGTTCGCTCACCTCGGCCCGCAACGCCGCCCGTTTCTCGGTAAGCTCCTCGACCTGCCGCTTCCCCGGAAACAGCCACAGGCCGGACCAGGCCGCCGCCAGCGCCGCGGTCAGAACCCAGAACGTCCAGTCGAACTTTCCGGACCCGTTTTCGAGGCGCGAAGAGGGCATCCCCATTATGCGCACGGATACCGGATTCGGCGCGCCGCTTCTGCCGGGAAGCCCGCTCCCCTGGAGAAATTCGCCGCCGGATCTCTCCCCGTCGCGCATGATCATCTTCCGCCAGGCCTCCATACTTGCGCCAGACGTCCGCGGCCAGCCGCACCCCTCTATATCCGCCGGAATACGGCTGCCCCCTTAAAAGTTATTATCGTCCCGTAACCGATATGACTTCAGGAATATTCGCTGCCCGGCGCCTTCGCCGCCCAGGGTGCGTGGCCGCAGCTGCGGATCTGCGGGATGCGCGGGAGCTGGAGATCGTATCTGCCATCGCCCGCCCTGT
Source organism: Planctomycetota bacterium (assembly GCA_026417845.1). GTDB lineage: Bacteria > Planctomycetota > SZUA-567 > H5-PLA8 > CALKMO01 > CALKMO01. The sequence continues at coordinate 4,676 of JAOACM010000130.1, forward strand.
TCGAAGGGGGTGGACCGGATATACGCCTCGGGCGCGCCCATCCACGGGCCGCTCCGAGGCTTTGCATTTACAGCCATGCGCCCCGCCGCCCCGCCGCCCGGCGGCGCGCCGTTCATCCGCGGGCTTTAGACCTCGAAGCGTCAAGGTATGCCTGGAGCAGGAGCTGGGCGGCGACAATGTCCGAACGTTCTTTTCTGGCGTAGCGCCCGGCGGTGGCATCCCTGAGAGCCCGATGGGCCTGCCTCGTCGTAAGCCTTTCGTCGAAGAACTCAACCGGCAGACCGGACGCCTCGCGCAGGGCTTCTCCGAAGCGCCTGGCGGCCCTGGCGCGGGGACCCTCCGAGGAGTCCATGTTCAGCGGTAATCCGACGACGAAACGGACCGCCGAACGCTCCCTGGCGTATCTGCAAATCGCGTTGAGAGCTGCCATGCCGTCGCCCAGTTCGATCATAGCCAGCGGCTGGGCAGTCAGACCGAGGGGATCGGAGATGGCAAGACCTATACGCCTGTCGCCATGGTCAACGCCTATGATTCGTCCTTCCAAGATTCCGTCTCTCCGCGGCCCGCTCCGGCGTCCCCGGCTCCAGCCCTCCGGTCGCCCGCCTGCCGGCCCTTCCCCTGGCTCTCCGGCACCGGCCTGGAGGCACCTGCCGCGCCAGGCTCACAGGTAATTGTTTACAGCATCCGGGCGGCGGCTGCTACTTGCAGTGGCGCGCCTGAGCGGCAATTATGCTCTGCCGGCTGTGTCCAAACACATGGGGCGGCAAACAATTGCGATCAGAGATACATCCCGCGCCCGAGGCGTCGGAGATCCTCGACGGCCTTCCTGACATCCTGGTCCCGCGAGAGCGGGCAGATCAGGAGCGCATCCGGCGTATCCACTATCGCCAGCTCGCTGACGCCTATCACCACCACCTGCTTCCGCGGGTCGGCCGAGATCAGGCAGCCCCGGGTATCGAGGAGGAGGGCATTAGCGTCGCTGGCGTTGCCGTCCTGGTCGGAAGGCATGTGCGTCCTGGCCGACGACCAGGAGCCGATATCGTCCCATTCGAAGTCAGCCTCGACCACGGCAGCCCTTCTTGCGCCCTCCATCACGCCGTAATCTATGGATATCTTTCTCATCTTCGGATAGTTCGTGATGGCGGCGGCATCGAGTCCCAGGCGGCCAGCGTCCATGAACTGCCTGACGGCCTCGGCGTGCTCCGGAAGCTGGCGTCTGAATTCCTCGATTATGGTCTCCGCCGTCCACGCGAAGATGCCGGCGTTCCAGTAGTACATGCCGCTCTCGACGTACTCGCGCGCTGTCTCCTCGTCCGGCTTTTCCCTGAACGACTCAATCTCGAAGGCCTCAGGTCCGTCCCCGAACCCTTCGATGGGGGCACCCCTGCGTATGTAGCCGTAGGAAGTGGCCGGTCCCCTTGGAACGACGCCAAATGCCACCAGACGGCGCGATTCCGCCGCCAGCCGCTCCGCCTTCCTGGCGCACTCCACGAACGATTGAAGCGGCTTTATAACGTGGTCGCCCGGCAATACCAGCATTACGCCATGAGGATTCCGCATCGCCACAACGGCCGCGGCCAGCGCTATGCAGCCCGCGGTGTCGCGCATCATCGGCTCGACAAGGCAGTTGTCCCGCGGAAGGTCCGGAAGGGACTCCATCAGGCGGTCAGCCTGGTCAGGCGAGGTCACCGCAAGGATGTTGGATGGCGGCGCCACGGCCGCGGCCCGTTCCCATGCCGCCTGTATCAGCGTCCGGCCCGGTTCGAACCTCAGGCTCCACTTCGGCACGGCCTGCCTGGATTTCGGCCACAGGCGCGTGCCGGCACCGCCGGCCATTATGACCGGATACATGTTTCCGGATGTCATGCCAATGCCCCGTCCGCTTTCGGGAACCGGTTTCGGCTTCCTGTTCCGGGAGCGCAGCCCTTCCGATTCCGATATCCGGGACTCCCTTTCGAAAAGTGCGCTCTGATCGTCCCCCCATACCATGGCAACAGGAGACATGGCGATGGGGGCGGGTACTCCATGCCCGACGCCGCGATTCCCCTTCAACCGTCGCCTCCGGCGTCCGATCCGGAGTCATCGCCGGCGCGCGCGGCGCGGCCGCTGCCGGATCTTCAGGAATCCGCGGGATCGCTCAAAGCCCGGCCTTCTTCCTGAATTCTTCCAGAAGCTTCTTTATCTCGGGGAGCTTCGCCCCGTATTTCTGGTAGTCGGGATCCTTTTCGATCGCGCGCACGGCGCCGGCCCAGTCCTGGGCCGCCTCATAGTTTTTGATCTTGGCTCTTATCCGTTTGTCTGCCGCCTCAATCGCCGACTGTTCCGCCATCAACCTTTCGACCTTTATCAGCTCCTCTCTGGCATCCTGCGCAGCCTTCGTCGCTGCGTATTTCCTGTCATCCAGAAGCTTCTTCAGGAACGCCTGAGCAACCTGCGGGACCTCCTGTCCCTCCTTCATGAAGCCCCTGGCCTTCTCGAGCAACTCGCGCGCTTCCTTTTCCAGGGTGGCATCGGCAAGACTCTTCGCCGCGGCGTCCAGTTCGATCGCCAGTTTCCGGAAGCCCGCCTCCCACGGCGTGCCGGTCCACTCCCTGATGGCAGCATCCAGGGCCTTCTTGGCCTGCGCGATCGCTTCCTCGGTACCCGCCCGCGATGCCCTCCCGGTCAGATCCGCACACTCCCTCTCCGCCTCCGCCGCCCTGTTCCTGATTTCGGCCATCTGCCGCCTGGCATTTTCCAGCATTTCCGGGAACCGGGGTCCGAACCGTTTTTCGAAATCTTCGAATGCCTTGCAGGCATCGGCCCACCTGGAGGCCATGCGGGTATCGGTCAACCGGGCCAGCGCCTCCTCAGCCTGATGCTTCCTGGCTGCCGAAATCCTGGAAAACTCGATCTCCAATTCCTCGCCCATTCCCACCGATACGGCGCGCCTGTTGCCGCGCGGATGCATGCTAACCTCGACGGGCGTCCTGAACGATACGCACAGCTGCGGCGACCTGTCGGCGTTAAAGAGCAGTTCGCGGACGCCGGAGAGCTTTCTGGCCTGAGTCGGGGGTATCTTCTCGGTCCCCGCTCCGGTCGTCGCCTCGATATCCCCCTGCGAAACCGGCGCCACAACGTCGAATCTAAGCGAAGGTCTCGACCCTGCTCCGGTCACCGACCTCTGCGCGCCGAATTTCATCGCCACTCCCGCTGCGCCGCCGGAGCCTTCTATGGAATACGGCGTCCAGTCCTGCATGACGAAATCGAATATCTGGCCCTTCAGGGAGACCTTTTCCGCAGAGACCTCCGGCGCCTCCGCCCTGCCCAGCGACAGGTCCCAGCTCGACTGGCCGTCGGGCGTCTCGAACGAGAGCGTGCCGTTCTCTATGGCCTCCTGTCCGCCGGAGAGGACTCGGAACGCCCCTGCGGCATCCTCGAAGGCCACCTTTACTCCCTCGTACTGTATCCCCGGCTCCTTCGCCTCGCCCCCCGCCCGCCCCTTGACCGCGAACTTCACGTCGTCGAAATACGTCTTGCCATCCCTGCCGGAGGCGAACAGTTGTATCCTGGCCCTTTCGGCCCATGCCGGCGGCCGGATGTCGACGCCCCTGGAATCCCAATTCGTGAACAGCCCGGACTTCGCTATTATCAGCGAGGTAAGCCGTCGGTTCCCCCTGATCCAGACCATCCTTACGCCGAAGACGCCGTCCCCCTCATTCTTCATGGCGGCGCCGACGGTATAGATGGTGTCCGGCCGTACCTCGAGGTCGTCCATCGTTTCGATACACGTGATGGTGCCCGGAGGCGAATCCTGAGATTTCCTTATGACGACCGCCGACTTGACCTGCGCCTCCGGATTGCAGTCCTGTCCGGCATCCACGCCCACGGCGACCTTCGGGTCGGACCTGATTATCCGCCACCCCTTCGGCGCGCCTCCGAAATCCTCCACCCCTTCGTGGAAGGAGGGGTTGCTCACAGCCGCCACCGCAGGGGGCCTGGCGCCGCCGTCCTTCCCGTCGGGCTTTTTCCCGTCGCCGTCGGACCGGCCGCCGGCCAGATATGCCACTCCGTAGACCGTGCCGGCGAACAGGGCCAGCAGGAAGGCGGCGAACAGGGCCGTCCGCGGCGCGCCAGTCTTCTTTTCCTTCAGGCGGTCGGCCAGCCTGTCGGTATCGAGGGCCACGGTAGCCAGGATGCGGTCTTCCTCGACAGGCTTGCCCACGTTCTTGTATTCGAGGATCGTCTTGCCGATCCGTATCAGCATTCCGGGAACCAGCGGCGTCTTTACGATGCGCTCGAATTCCGCCTGACCGGGCGCCTTGACCCGCGTCCCGTTGGTCGAACTCAGGTCCGCCAGCACATACCCCATCGGCTCCTTCGTTATCTCGGCGTGGTAGTTGCTTGCGGCCTCGTCCTCCACCCGGATCAGGTTGGACGAATGCCTGCCGATGGTTATCGCCTGGCTGCCGAACTCGGCCAGCGCGAATACCTTCCCCTTCCCGGCGCCCTCCACTATTTCCACTACATACTTCGGTCCCTCCTCGGCTGGCTTTTCCCCGGCGGCTGCTTCCGCCTTCGGTTCGGGTTCTGGCCCGGGCCCCTCGTAGGTGAATGTCGTGCGGCCTATGGTTATGATATCCCCTTTTCTGAGGAGGATGCTCGTCTCTTTCCTGCCGTTGACCTTCGTCCCGTTCGTGCTGCCGAGGTCAACAAGACGGTAGAACCCCTTCTCCCTGTCCTTCTCTATACGGCAATGCTGGCGCGAGGCCTTCTCGTCGGATATCTGGATTGTGTTTCCGGAAGCCCGGCCTATGACGGTCACGTCATCCACAAGTTCGTGGATGCGCTCGGCGCCATTCTCATCCTTTATGGTCAACCTTGCCATACGGTCCCTCGCGAAAATTCCCGTCCGATTGGCGCCCTGCTGCATCATGTGCACGAATCCGTGGGATGTCAAGCCCAAGAGAACGGACCAAAGCTGGTTGCGCTGTCTCCGGA
>JAOACM010000131.1 GCA_026417845.1 Planctomycetota bacterium
TGATGTGCATGGCGTACAGGTCCGCGCGGTCGGGGTATATGCCGTAGGCAGCAAAACCTCCGCCCAGACCGTTGGACCGCTCGCGCATGTTCGCTATCATGCGCATGACAGGTTCGCATCCAAAGATGCGGCCGCCCTCGTTCATGACCCCGGCAATGGCGCATCCGCCGAAATCCCGTTCGTCCCTCCTGTATCGGAGCAGCATCACTCTGTCCCTTCCCAAGGCCTCGCTTACAGATACAGAGGGCGCAACGCCTTGATGGACAATAAGTTGCTACGCAACGCTCCGCCAGGGCGCGCCTGCGCGCAACATATTGCTTTACATGGAGTTGCGACTCTGGTTGTGCAACAAAGTCCCTTTCGAAAGCGGAGTTTCTGGTGCGGTCAGTTTCCGTCCGGACGGAACACGGGTGGCATCTCGCGTTTATGCGCCGACGCGGCGACCATCTTCCGGACTTTCTCCATGATCCTGCGATCCGGTCCGCTCTCCGTTGCGGCCACTCTCCCGGACTCCAACGCGCGCAGAGCGGCATCCAGTTCGCGATACGATATCCCCATCTCTCCTTCATCGGTCTGGCCCGCCCAGAGACCGGCTGATGGAGGCTTTTCAATAATGCGTTGCGGCACCCCGATCTCACGGGCAAGTTCCCAGACCTCGGTTTTGTACAATCCTCCTATCGGGAGGATGTCCACGCCGCCGTCGCCGTATTTCGTGAAATACCCGGCCATAAGTTCGCTCTTGTTACCGGTTCCAGCCACGACGTAACCGAGCGAATTGGCGCGCCAGTACAGCGTCGCCATCCTCAGGCGTGGCTTAAGGTTCGCCCTGGCGCCGCGCGTTCCACGGGGCAGTACATCCAGAAAGGCGCGAAACACGCCGTCCAGATGAATGGTTTCGGCGCGAATGCGGAAGGTCCTCGCTATTAGCGCGGCATCCTCGGCATCCTGAGGGACCGACTCGCACGGCATGATCAGTCCAAGCACCCTTTTCCCGAGAGCCTGCCTGCAGAGCGCGGCCACGACGGCCGAATCCACCCCGCCGCTCAGACCCACCACGGCCCCCTTCGCCCCGGCCGCCTTTACGCGCCCGGCTATCCAATCTGCGATCCTGTCGGCCAGCCTTTTCATCCTTCCGGAACCCCCGTTTCGCGCCTGCCCCGCGCCGGGCGCTGCCCGTCAGTTGTCGTAGTAAAGATGGAATTCGTATGGATGCGGTCTCTGGCGGATCTCATCGAGTTCCTTCTCGCGCTTCCACGAAATCCATGCGTCTAGCAGATCCTGAGAAAACACTCCTCCCTTCGCGAGAAAGTCTCTGTCCTTTTCGAGGGCGTCTATCGCCTCTTCCAGAGACCCGGGGGTCTTCGGCACGTCCTTGAGCTCCTCGGTGTCCATCTCGTAGATATCGCGGTCGAGCGGCTTGCCGGGATCGAGTTTGTTTTCTATCCCGTCGAGGGCCGCCATGAGTATGGCGGCGAAGGTAAGGTATGGATTGCAGCTCGGGTCGGGACATCGGAACTCCAGGCGTTTAGCCTTCGGATTTTTCGAATACATCGGTATGCGTATCGCCGCCGACCTGTTGCGGGCTGACATGCACAGGTTCACGGGCGCTTCAAAACCCGGGACCAGACGCCTGTAGCTGTTCGTGGTCGGCGCGGCGAACGCCAGGATCGCGGGGGCATGTTTGAGGATTCCGCCTATCGCATGGAGCGCCAAGTCGCTCAGCCCCGCGTAACCGCTGCCGGCGAACAGAGGCTTACCATTCTTCCAGAGAGAGAAATGCGTGTGCATTCCGCTGCCGTTGTCCTGGAAGATCGGCTTGGGCATGAACGTGACGGTCTTGCCGTGCCTTTTCGCCACGTTCTTGCATATGTATTTGTGCCACATGACTTGGTCGGCCATCCGCAGCAGCGGCTTGAATTTCATATCTATCTCGCTCTGGCCGGCCGTAGCGACTTCGTGGTGATGCGCCTCAACCTCAATGCCGACTTTGCGCATCTCGCATACCATCTCGCCCCGGAGATCATGATAGGTGTCCGTGGGACTAACCGGAAAGTACCCGCCCTTGAAGCTCGGCTTGTACCCCAGGTTGGGTTCCTCGAAACGTGCTGAATTCCACGCCCCCTCCACGGAATCTATCTCGTAGTAACCCTTGTGCTGGTTCTGCTCGAATCGCACCTCGTCGAATATGAAAAATTCCAGCTCAGGACCGAAGTAAGCCATGTCCGCCACGCCGCTCTTCTTCAGGTACGTCTCCGCCTTCTTGGCAACGTTCCTGGGATCTCTGGAGTATTTTTCGCGCGTCACGGGATCAACGATATCGGCAATGACGCTCACGGTCGGCTTGGCGAAGAACGGATCCATGCATGCCGTGTCGGGATCGGGCACGGCCAGCATGTCGGACATATGAATGCTCTGCCAGCCCCTTATGGAGGAACCGTCGAACCCGAGCCCTTCCTCGAAAACACTCTCATCGAGAGTATCTATCGGGAACGAACAGTGCTGCCATGTCCCCAGCATGTCAACGAACTTAAGGTCCATCATCTCCGCCCCGTTCTTCTTCATGTACTCGAAAAATTCTTTCGGTTTCACGCTCGCCCTCCTCGAAAACAAGTTCCCCTGCGATCTCTCCGGTCACATGCCAAGCTGACCCCTTTGTCAGGAAATATTACAACTCGTATGCCATATCGCTTCCATTTCGCAATATTTTCGCAAGTGCCGATAAATTTGGGCCTTACAGCATCCTAACAAGCGCTTCTGAGATGTAGCGACTATAAGACAGATCCAACATAAATGTAGTTTTTGTGTTTCTGGCATACATAAATGTAGTTTTTTTGAAGATTGCCGACCTCTGCATGTAGTACGCTTTGCACTGGCTTATAGAGCCGTAACATATTTATAAAAACGGCAATTGCGTCTTAATTGATACGTCTGATAGAGTTGGGGGACCTGTTTCTCCCAAAATAAAGTTCGTAACTGCCTTCAGCAGCGCATCTTGTGATTAACCAAACCGGCGCAAGGCATGCAGGGCATTACGGAGTTTTCTCCATTATGGCGCATAAAAATCTTGCGCTTCAATGTTTGCATTCAATCGTTTTCCGGTGTATATTTAAGGGAAGAGGGAAGGGTAAGGGAGGAGGGAGAGGAATATGGGGCGTGCAGATCTGAAGGCGGTGGCGTCGCTGGCTGGAGTATCCATCTCTACGGTATCGCGGGTCCTCAACGGATCGAAGACCACGGTTGCTATATCGGAAGCCACAAAGAAGAAGGTGGTGGATGCTGCGCGACGTCTGGGTTACGTGCCAGTCTGCGCGGCGAGGGCGCTGCGGCGAGGATATACGCGAACCATAGCCGTCCTTTGCGATGCCCCCGACCAGTTGGTACGTGCGATAGGGCGCAACATGTTCGATGCCGAGATGATGCGCGGGCTGGTAATGGAGGCCGTCCGGCAGCACCTTCATCTGCTGTTTCTGACAGGATTGTCCGATGAGGGCGGCACTTACAACGATCAGGTGGCGGAACTCGGTATGGCCGACGGACTTCTCGTGCTTAACAGGAATATGAAGCGCGGCGACATATGCGCCGATGTAGTTCTGAAGCTCAGCAAACCGGTGGTGTATCTGCTCGAATATCCCGATGATTGCGATGGATACATCTGCGCTCCCGATGACGTTCAGGGGGGGCGGCTGGCGACCGGTAAGCTTCTCGAATTGGGGCATAGACGGATAGGTTTCCTTACAGAGCGTTCCTATTACCCCGGGGTTTTTGGGCGGAGGCGGTCCGGGTGGGAAACAGCGCTCCGGTCGGCAGGGATAGAGCCTGAACGATCATGGATAATAGAGCTCGGAACGGCAAGCCGGGAAGTGATAGAAAAGGCCGGACTCACCGCCATCGTTTCCCCGAACGATCGGATGGCCCAGGAACTGAAAAACCGGTTGCGAGGAGAAGGGATGGCGATTCCTGATGATATCTCCATCGTTACGTTCGCGTACGACGCCGTATCGGATGGGCGTGTACCGCCCACCGCATGCGTAAGCACCCCCTTGGCGCCACTGGTAGCCAGAGGGGTGGAGATGTTGAGCGAGATTGTGTGCGGGAACAGACCGGCAGAGCGGAAGTTCATGCCGGAGTTCGCATACGTGGCCGGGCGGTCGGTCACGGCGCCGAGGGGTGGGTGAGGCGCGGATGCGGGAGGCGACCGGCGCCTCCGCCGGCGATTCGCAACGTCGCGGATCGCGCGCATATGGTCCATCCGGATTCCTCCGGGCTGATGGCGGAGGTTCCGGACGGTTCAGGGAGGGTATATTCGATGCGGGCTGGCGCAGATATGACCATTCGGCACCCGATGCTCGCGGCCGCAGTCCTGGCGATGTTGGCGGCGCCGGCCGCGGTTTTGCCCGTACCCGGCGGCGACTCCGCCCCGGCAGGCCAGCCGGTGAATCCGGACCGGGGTTCGAGGAACAGGGAGGAAACGTTCGAATTCGCCGTGAAACCCACCGTAAAGAAAGAAAACGGGAAGTGGGTAATATCGTTCGCTTCGAAGGGAAAATGCGACGCGACGGTCGCGATACTCGACAGGGAAGGGAGGGTCATACGCCATCTGGCCTCCGGGGTTCTTGGCGAAAACGCCCCCTGGCCCTTCAGACAGGACTCCCTGTCGCAGCGGCTGGAATGGGATGGAAAGGACGACCTGGGCGCGCCGGCCCCGCCGGGCTGCGTTGCCCGCGTATCGCTCGGCCTCCGGGTCGAATTCGCCCGGATGTTATGTCCCGCGGAAGACGGGGTGGCCAGCCGCGGGCCGGTGGGACTGGCGACGGACCGCGAGGGCAACCTGTACGTACTCGAAGGGGACCTGTGGGTGTTTCCCCCCGGAGTGGCGGCTGTAATACAGGTTCTCAGCGTAAAGGCTTTCGACCGGGAGGGAAATTACCTCCGGACGCTGGTTCCCTTCCGGGCGGAACTTCCCGCCGAACAGGTATCGGAAATCGAATTTCTGACCACCGCTGACGGCCGGAGGATACCGCTCAGCGGGCCGAGCAACCACCGCCCTTATTGCGGATTCACGCGCGGCGCGCCCCAGACGACCAGACATCTGCCGGTAATCACCAGAGGTGGTGAGCTGATATTTCCCTGCGGCAGCGATTCCCTCTCCGGGCACAGGCGTTTCATACGCATAGGGACAAACGGGAGCGCCCGGAAGGACAGATACGAGGGGCCGCCATTTCATCCCGGGGCGGTTTCGAGCGGCAACATATTCGCGGCGCTGTCCCCTGACGAAAAATATCTGTACTACGCCGGGGCAAGATCGAAGCGGGGCAGAGGGACGGCCGTCTGCCACGCGGTGTACAGGGTCGAGCTGGAAGGGAAGGAACCCGCCGCGCCGTTCCTGGGGAAGGAGAGCGAACCTGGTACCGCGGAGGGGCAGTTCAACGATCCTCGCGGGGTGGACGTGGATGCGGAAGGGCGCATCTTCGTCGGCGACTACATGAATGATCGCGTACAGGTGTTCGATCCGTCCGGACGCTTTTTGAAGGCCATGCCCGTGACGGGACCTGAACAGATCAGGGTCAACCGTAAGACCGGGGCGATCTACGTTCTGTCGGTCCGCGACCGCGGCAGGAAGCATACGTACACAAAGGACATAACGTGGGAGGTATACGAGGATAAGTCAGTCATCAGATTCGCGTCGCTCGAAGACTGGCGCGAGGCGGCCAGACTGGACCTGCCGAAGCGGACGAAACACATGCACGACGCCGGTCCGGTAATGATCCTGGATACGAGCCGGGACGAGCCTGTCCTCTGGCTGGCCAACGTCGGGCGGCAGGGGACCGACGACTTCCTGTGGAAGGCGGTGGATCGCGGGGAAAAGATCGAGCGGGTCCCGCACAAGGTCAGGCGGCTTGACCGCCACGCGCATATAGGCCCTCCGCTGGCGGCGGACAGGCGGAACAACGAGCTGTACGCCTTCGGGTCGGCCGCCGGTCATGTCAGGATCAATCCGGAGACGGGCGAGGTCCGGAAGCTGGAACTGGCCGGAGAGGAGGGCAAGACCGCCCTCGGCATAGTGGGCTCGGCCGCCGTCGGACCCCGCGGGCTGCTCTACGTCCGCACCGCGAAGATGCTCGATAAGGGCGAGCGCATGTGGCTGATACGCCGGTTCGACCGCGAGGGGAAACTTGTGCCGTTCGAAAGGGCCGGCGAGTTCGTGGAGACGAACGGCAAACAGGCGGGGACGCCGTTCAACGAGCAGGCCACGCCGTTCGCGGTAGGACCGGACGGGCGGATGTATGTCGTAGAGGCGATCTCCCGTGAGACGCGGGATGTGCGGATGAACCTGTACGCCCCCGACGGCGGTCTGGAGAAGGCCGGCTTCATCTCCATGACCCGCAGCGGCGGGTGCGTCAGGATCAACGTCCAGGGGCACCTCTATGCGGCCGACACGGTCCGTCCGAAGGTGCGGGAGATTCCGGAGTTTCTGCCGGCCGACCCGCGAGGCCATTTCGCCAAGTGGTACGGGACGCTCTTCCGCTACATGCCCGACGGCGGCGGCGTGGTGCCGGCCGATGCCGGAAACTGCACGCACTTCTCCGGCGGCAAGCAGCTGCCACTCACGCCCGCGACCGTCCGCGGGACGATCTGGGAGTTTTACGGCATATCGCCGATGCCGCTCAGGACCGGCTGCCAATGCCTGATGGCGGACTTCGACGCGGACGACTGGGGCCGCGTCTGGGTACCCGACGCGCCGGGTTACTGCGTGGCCGTGCTGGACTCTGCCGGCAACGTCATTACGCGCTTCGGAGCATACGGCAACCGGGACGCGACGGGGGCCGGCGGCGCCGTACCTGTGCCGCCGATACCGTTGTGGTCGCCCGAGCGCGTGGCGGTGCTCGACGGAGATACCTTCGTCGTTGACGGACTGAACTGCCGCATCGTGCAGGTGCGCATCCGGAGTACAGTCGAGGAAAAGCTGCCGCTCGACTGACCGGCCGCCTGCTTCCGCTCCATCCGGGTGAATTGCCGATGCGGGAGCGAGGTGGGGAGCCCCGGGATGTCGCGCGGAGGCGGGAAAAGAGGAGGGAAGCGCATGGCTCCGTCGCGCTTTGTTACATCGCTTGCCGGGCCGGTCACGGCGGGGATGGCCCTGGTGGCTCTCGTCGCTCCGTCGCTGGAGGCTGGCGAGACGCCGAAGCCGGGCGAAGCGCCGGCGACGAGCCGGCAGATAACACACATCAAGAGCCGGAGGGACGACAAGGCGGTAGTCGAATCCCTGCGCGCCGGCGGTTACCGCTTCGTCTTAGCGCCCGCGCCGGCCAGTAGCGGGCAGTACGACCTTTACGTCGCCGGCGCGGACGGATCGCAGCAGGTCAACATAACCAGCACGGCCGATAAGGACGAACGGCTTCCAAGGGTGAATTTCAGGACCGGACGCATAGCGTTCGTGACCGCCGGTGCGGCGTCGGGAACCGCCAGGGACGACAAGGGCCGCCACGGCAGACTGGCCTTCGTGGATCCCGACGGCAGAAACCGCGAGGAGACGGAAGTGACTGAGGTCTCCGATAAGGGCTGGAATCCCGACGGCACGAAACTAGCGCTGAGCTACTCGGATCGCAAGAAATTCGGTTTCAGGATATACGACACCAGAACGAAGCAAATCCAGACGTTCGCGAAGGACAAGAACGGCATCCTCGACATAGACTGGAGTCCCGATCCGAACCTGCTGGCGTGCGCGACGCGTAAGGAGATGGGGTTCCGCTATACGATCCTGACGATGAACGCGGACGGCACGAAGATCCGCCCACTCACGAGCGAATCGCCGAATTCCGACAAGCCCTATTGTCACTCGACCTGGCACCCCTCGGAGATGCGCCTGGCCTGGAATTCCCGCGACGGCCTGCTGGTGGGGATCTACGATCCGGCGACGGGGAAGGCGACGGATGTAAAGAGCGTCGTCTCGTTCGCAGATGTGGGGTGGGAAGATCCCTGTCCGAGGTGGAGCCCCGACGGGAATTTCATCGCCTTCATACGCAACGTGAAGCCGAAGCGTCTGTGCGTCGTGAGGGTCGCGGACTCCGTCTGGGCCGAGCTGCCCATGCCGAAGGAGTGGGGATTCGAGCCGTGGGATTACGACTGGCTTCCGAAGACCGGAAGCGGCGGCGGGTGAGACGACGGATGGCGTATGTCCACCGCAGGCGGGGAAGGATAAGTCGGCGGCGGGAGGACGCTTGCGGGGGCAAGTGAGGACGGGGCCGGCCGCCCTTGCCAGCATCAGAAAGGATCCGACCGATGGCGGCGCGACGCGTTTTGCGCTGGGGCGCATTCCTCGCCCTGACTTTCCTGTTCGTGTACGGCAACGGGGTGTTTTTCCACGAGGTCGTGCCGGAGGCGCACTTCCTGGGCTGGGCCGCCGGCCAGGGGGTGAGGCTGCTCAACATGCCTGGCGGGTTTCTCCGCCAGAAGGTTCTATCCGAAGAAGAACTCTGGAACCAGCCGCACAACGCCAAGTCCGTTTACTGGATCGGGACGGGGCTGGTCCTGTTCTTCGCGGCTGGATGCGTCGTCGGAGGCACGGCGCATGCCTTCGCCTCCATTCGCGGGTCAGGGGGGATCGGCAGCGGGGGGAACGTCGGCGGCGTGGGCGGCAGCAACGGTAGCGGCGGCGCGTGCGGCGCGCCTGCCGGGCCGTGCGGGGAAGCAGAGGGAACCGGAGCGGCGGAAGAGACACGGCGGGCTTCGGTCGCCCCTTGGGCGATGGTGTCGCTCGCGCTGGCCCTCCTGGGAACCGTGGCCTTCGGACATATCCTGGGGTACGCGGCAGTTCTGACGGGCTGGCGGGTCTTGGCGGAAACGGGATGCCGCCCGGGCGCGGCAAGCCGCAAGATGGCGCTGGCCGGGATCGTCATCGGGGCCGCCGTGCTCGCGATATGGGCCGTCACGCTCCAGATACAGCCTCCGTTGCATGCGTTCGAGTGACCTCCGGGCTGCGGACGTCCGTTTGTTCAGAGCAGCTCGCAGGTCGGGATCGGGGGAAGGTAGCGATCGGAGCCGCCAGCGGCTTCCGCGTTATGGGATGGGGACAGGGGCGGAAGGCGCGGCGGCAGCACAGCGGGGCCGGATTGGAGAATCTGGCAGCGATGAAAACGGAGACGACGCCGATGACTGGGATGGCTGCGGCAATGGCCGCGGCAGCGATGCTGGCGGCGGCGATGGCGGTCGCGGCTGAAACGGCTGCCCCGGCGGTACCGGTCGCAGGAAACCCGCCAGGCGAAGGACGTCTCATACTGGACGAGGGTAGCCTCTGGCGCGGCTGGATAACATGGATGCCGGCCGTATGCCGGGATAAAGACGGCAAAATCGTTCCTGCCAGAGTGTGGAATGCACTAGGGCGATCGAGCTCCCCGCCGCCGGATGACTGGATCAAGCCGGACTTTGACGATTCGTCATGGTTCTACTGGCGCGAGCCGAGGCTCCGCAGGACGATTAAAGACGGCAACGCGGAAATACCGGTCTGGGATATGGGACAGTACGGGATCCAGAGGTCAACATACATAGGCCAGAGGTGCTTCAGGGGGAAGTTCGCGGTCCAGGATCCCGCGAAGGCCTGTCTCTTATACACATCT
>JAOACM010000132.1 GCA_026417845.1 Planctomycetota bacterium
ACAATTGCATCGAGGTAAAGCCCGATTCCGGGCCTCCCGAACGGTTCATCCCGCGCTGGATAGGAGGCCATCCATCCCAGGGAGGCGGCCCCGACAAGCAGATGGTCGCCGTGCTGGCGAAATTCAAGGTGGGCGACCGCGTCAAGGTGAGCTGGATATACGAAACCCGCAAGCGGGTGGTGGGCATCGAACCCGCGCCATAGCGGACGGGCCCCGCGCGGGCTGACACCTCTGGCGGAGTGCATGGTCGTAAATGCGGACGGCGGCCAGGCGATCTGAGAGCCGTCGGGGGATGGTCCGGGAGGCGCGGGCATGAGCAACAGCGGGTCAGCCTTCCCCTCGAAACGCTTCTGGAAGCCCGCATCCGACTTTGCAGCTGCGATCATGTACCCTCTCTGGCGCTCTCTGTACGTTTGGGGTTGTAAGAATTGCAAAAAGCGCTATTCGGAGCCGGTTGCGCTGTTGATCCGCAGGGGCAGTCGTCAGAGAGGACGCGACGAACGGGCGCACAGGGTTACGGGAAGGCCTGCTTCCGACCTTCCTCTGAAAGCCGGCTGGGGTAAAAATCGCTGAAACCGCTACCCGGCGGCTACGGGTTCTCTCTGAAGAGCTGGGGTAATGTCCCTCGCCAACCGCGTCAATTTCCCTCCAGTCCGGGAACATCGCAACCGGCTCATCATATTCGATGCGCTTCTCATTCCTTGCGCGCGCCAGACGGTTCTCCTCCCGCCTGCCGCCCGTCAGCCCAAGGCCTGGCGACGCACCATATTCCCTCGACGATCATCAGAGCCATAAGGACGGCGAATATGGCACCCGAGAGCGGCACGCCGGGGCGGAGCGAAGCCAGATACACCGCCAGCTCCTCCGGCCTCTCGACCAGGCCCGCGGCCAGGCCCGACGCGACCAGCGCTTTCCACGGGCCGAGGCTGGGCGCGAGGTCGGATTCAGCGGCCGGAGCCTCGACCGTCAGGAACATGGCCGGGACATCGCCCGCTTTCTCCAGAGGCGATTCCTCCGCCAAACTGTAGACGCCTGCGGTCTCGAGAGGCGGCACGCGGACCACGGATGCGCCGGGGAGCGTCTCGATCCTGGCGATCTCCGGATTAGCGGCTGCCGGTCCTATCCGCATCCGGCCCGGCCCGCCATCTCCGCCCTTCCCCCCCGTCCCGCTCCCGGTCCCCCTTCCAGCAGGTCCGGCGTCCGCGCCCCCGCGCCCGCCCCTCTCTGCTGCCGCGTCGCCAGCAACTCCGGTGCCTGCCCCGGTCCGCGCGGGACCTCCCGTATCCCCTGCCTCGCCACGCAACGCGCAGATATCAGTCCGGACGACCATCCATCTCCGCGGCCACGGCGTCGGGGTGACCGCGACCTCTATGGCTGCCCCGCACGGACGCGGCGGCTCGACCGGTCTGATCCCGGCCAGGTGCGCGATCGCAGCATGAAGGAAGACAACGAACGCCGGCTCGCCGGAGAGAGATCCCTCACCGGGGTCGGGTTGAAACGCCGCCGCGATCATCCTTCCGCTCCCGAGCGCCGCTTCGACGATAGCCGGCGTTCCGTTGGCAAAGGCGGCCAGCGTAGCCGCATCCCGCCATTCAGGTCCCGACGCGGCCAAGTCAAACCTGCGCGCCCGCGCGAAGCGGACCGATGCCAAGTCGCCATTGCGCCCGCCTTCGAACGGGGCGAGGATCGGATGCCGGGGCGCCAGAAACACCAGACCGAGGCCGGGAGACGGTCCGGAAAGCTCGCCGGCAACCTTCGGCGCAAGCCCGGCCATCCAGGCGATCCCGGTCAGCTCGAGGTCCGCGCGCGTAGCGCCCGGGTCTCCCGCTTCCTTCGTGTTCTCCTCAGGCGCGACTGAGGTTCCGGCCCCGACGGGCTCCGCCCCCTCCCGGACACCGGCGAACAGGAGGAGGCCGGCGCCGCGTTCCACCACGCGGCGGACCGCCGCCCATCCCGCGGCATCAGGCCCCGCATCTCCGGCCACGACGATGCATTCGGCGCCCGCCAGCGCGGCGTCGTTCAGACCGCCGGCCGGGACCAGGCGCAGCTCAGTCCTCGAAGCGGCGGATCTCCCGAACGGCGCTATGGCCGCCTCAAGCGCCCGCTCCTGAAAGCTTCCTCCGCCGGAGACCACGAGCGCGACCGCGGGCGGCCGCCGCGCTGTGAAGGCGAGCAATCGCACATCGTCGCCGTCCCAATCGTCGCCCCCGGCCAGACGCGCCTCGATCAGCGCCGGCCCCGGCTCGTTCGCAAGCGCGTGGAATTCTGCCCGCGCCGCGCCGCCGGCAGCGGCGATGACTTCCACCGTCCCAACTGCCTTTCCGTTGACCCTGAACTCCAGGCTGCGCCGCCCGCCTCCCGCAAGGCATCTGGATTCCACGGCCGCGCGGAAAGGCTCGCCCGCAATCACGACTCCCCGCGACAACTCGATGCCCGTCACCGCCCACTGGTTCGACGGCTCAGCGCCTGCGCATACCATGTGCAGCCGCGCCCCGGGGGGCAGCTTCCCGGCGGCCCCGGCAAGCCGCAACGGATCGGGCAGACTTGCTGCCTGAAAGTCCGATAGCACGAAGACATCCCGACGCTCGCGGACCGATCCGGCCAGAAGCGACGCCGCGGCATCCAGTGCTGAGGCCAGGTCGCCGGACAGATCCCGGCGCGGCAGCTTTTCGTGCCAGTCCAGCACTCCGCGCGCCGCGCCCAGCCAGCCGCTCGACCGCATATCCGAGGCGACTCCCGCAAACCGGCTGCCGGGCGGGTATTCGCCGGCTATGCGCCCGATCGCCTCTGCCAGCGATTTCCGCGGCCCGCCGGCAAAGGCGGACATACTGGGCGAGACATCCAGAACCAGCACCACGTCAGCCGGCTCCCCGGACGGCCCATCCGCCCCGGCCGCCTCCCCCTCCGCCGGGGCAGAGGGATTCCAGGCCGGGCGGGCCATCGCAAGCGGCACGCAGGCCAGGATGGCGCAGCGGAGAAGCATCAGAAGGACGTCTTCGATCCTGGTCCGGAGCGAACGCGCGGCGGCCGCCGAAGGCTCCATGAGCAGGGCCGGCGGGAAGTCCACCGGGCGTACCCGGCGCCGCTTACGCAGATGTATCAGCACCGGCAGAATAACTGCCGGAAGCCCCCAGAGGAATATCGGCGAACCGAACTGCAACATCGAGCGACTCCTTCGCGGGGGGACCGCCCCGTACCCCGGAACAGGCTCAGAATTCAGAGACGCGGGAACACATCATACCGCGTCCTTGAATTGAAAGGGCTTGCAAAATGCCGCCGCGCAGTCATGCTTGACCGGGCCTCGGGGCGGCGGCGGAGGGGAACGGGATGCCGGCCGCCGGGGGGATGCGCAAGGCCGCGGCGTCGGGGGATCCGGGAATCCGAGAGATGTCCGGCAAAGAGGAAGAACTTCTGATCAGGCTGGACGGCGTCCGGAAGGACGTGAACGCCCTGAACGACGAGATCGCCCGGGTGATAATCGGGCAGGAGGAGACCGTACGGCTTATGCTGGCTGCGTGTTTCGCGCGCGGCCACTGCCTGCTGGTCGGCGTCCCCGGGCTGGCCAAGACCGCGATGGTCCGCGCGCTGGCGGGGGCGCTCAGGCTGGAGTTCAAACGCATCCAGTTCACGCCCGATCTGATGCCTTCCGACATAACCGGTACGCATATGCTGATGGAGGAGGACAGCCGTCGCGCGCTGCGGTTCGTCCCCGGGCCGTTGTTTGCCAACGTCATCCTCGCCGACGAAGTCAACCGGACCCCGCCGAAGACCCAGGCGGCGCTCCTGGAAGCGATGCAGGAGCGTCAGGTGACGGTGGCGAACGAAACGCGCCGGCTCCCGGACCCATTCCTGGTTATCGCGACTCAGAATCCGATCGAACAGGAAGGCACTTACGAGCTCCCCGAAGCGCAGCTCGACCGGTTCATGTTCCATCTGGAGGTGGGCTATCCGACCCTGCAGGAAGAGGAGACTATCCTGACCCGCGGGCCTATACCGGACACGCTGCCGGTATCGCCGGTAATGTCGAGGGAGCGAGTGCTGGAGATACAGGAGATCGTACGCGGCATCCACGTATCGAACTACCTTGTCAGCTACGTGGCGAGACTCATCCGTTCGACGCGGCCCGACGATCCGTTCGCGCCGCCGTTCGTACGGGAGAACGTCGAGTGGGGTGCGGGGCCGCGGGCGGGGCAATACCTTCTGGAGGGTGCCAGGGCGCTCGCGGCTATGGACGGTCGCGCTGTCGTCTCGCCGCGGGACATCCGGGCCGTCATAGTGCCAGGCCTGCGTCACAGGGTGGCGATCAATTTCCGGGGACAGGCCGAAGGCATCCGATCCGCCGACCTCCTCAGGAAACTGGTCGAGACGCTCCCGGAACCGAAGGGCTGATCCGGCCGGGGGCGCCTGAATATGACGGCGCGCCAGCGCCACCATTGAGTCGGGCCCGGATGATACGCGCCGCCCGGAAGCGGCAACGGCCGGCGGCGCATGCGGCCGCCCGGCGGCATGGTCTCCCGTTGGCGACCGCCTGAGTGAAGGCCGTACGCGCGGGGGGTGCCGGGCGCCAGACCGGCAGAGGAACCGGCGGAGGGATCGGGATGAACCGCACGGAACGCCGGACGGGGCCCCTTCTCGCACAGCCGGAGCCTCCTCCCGGCACCGGATCGCCCCGCCCCGGAACTTACGGCCTGGAAGGCCATCCGGCAGCCGCCGGGGCAGAGGCAGGAATCGCGGCCGCCAGACGCGGGATCGCCGCCGCGACAGCGCGCGCCACGGCTCCGGCAGCCGCATTCTTCCTGGCAGCGATCCTCGCAACCTTTGCGCAATCCAGCCTGGGGCGAGCCGAGGCGTCCTGCCGGTGCTGCGGCGGCGAGCTGGAGCTCGTGATCGTGCTCGATGTCACCGGCTCCATGCAGCACATGATCGGCACGCTGAAGGCCCAGCTCGCCAAGATACTGACCGTCCTCCGCGGCAGACTCGGCAAACTCCGGGTCGGCATCGTCACCTACAAGGCGCATGAGGCCTCCGGCCAGGGGCTGCCCGTGGTCGAGACGCTCCCGCTTACGTCTGACATCGCGAAGGCGGCGGAGTTTCTCCAGAAGAGCAAGGCCGTCGGCGGCGGGTTCGAGGCGGTCGAACTCGGGATGGAGGCGGCCATCAGCGGGGATATGGGCTGGACGAAGGGAGCGCGGAAGGTGCTGATCCTGGTCGGCGACGAGCCGTGCCCGCCCCAGAGGGAAGCGTTATGCGTCAGGCTGGCCGCGGAGGCGGCGGAAAAGGGCATCGCGGTGAACACGGTTACCGCTTCCGAGACCGCCTGGCGCTACTATGCGATGCTGAACGAGGCAGACTGGAAGCGGATGCTTGAGCGCGAAGGGGAGCGGGCGAAGACCGGGTTCCGGATGCCGCTGTTTGTGGAAATGGCCGACAAGGGGCGCGGCATAGCCGTCTCGTCGAACGGATCGAGGGAACTTGTCATGTGGCTGCTCGCCTTCGGGCTCGGCCTTGGGCCGGGACGGGAGAAGGAGCTGGACCTCGACGCCTACTTCCGCTGGACCGAACCGGACGGGGAGACCGCCGGAGATACGGACCGGTCCCGCGGGCGGAAGTCCTCCGGCGGCGCCGGGGTGCTTCCGCCGGGGCGGCCGCTGGTCGGCTGGGTCAGGCACGGCGGCTACTGGAACGTCCCCCACGATTTCGAATGCCTGCTGCGCGGGCTGAAATCGAAAGTCGAGACCGGCTTCGATACGGGGGCGGAGGCGGTCTATCCGCGCGAGGCGGATCTGGCGCGCTTCCCGATCCTGTACATGAGCGGCCACGGACCGCTGTCACTGCCCGAGGGCGAGGTTTCCGCGCTGGCCTCGCATGTCCGCCGCGGCGGTTTCCTCTTCGCCGAAGCCTGCTGCGGCGACGCCGACTTCGACGTATCGTTCCGGCAGTTCGCGGAAAGGGCCTTCGGCGCAGGTTCGCTCCGCCGCCTCCCGCCAGGCCACCCGGTATTCCGCTGCGGCTACGACATAAGAAAGGTCCGGTTCGACTCGAGGCCGAGGGTCGGGGAGTTCAGGGAGGTCGAGCCGGAACTGTCCGGGGTGGAACTGGAAGGGCGGCTGGCGGTCGTCTACAGCGCCCGCGACCTGGGCTGCTGCTGGATGACCCTGCCGCTGGGGCTTCCGTGCCAGCATCACGACGAGGACGGGCTGGCCCTTACGGTGAACATACTGCTCCATGCCCTTACCCGTTGATGTCCATCGCATGAGGAGGAGGCGTCAGGGACCGGGCGGTCCTTCCGCGCCTGCCCTTGGGCGGGAGGCCCTGCTGCCTTCGATCATCGGCCGTATCCCGCGTCTGGATCTGCGGGCCAGGCGGATGGTCGAGGGATTCCTGGCTGGCCTGCACCGGTCGTCGGCGAGGGGGTTTTCGGTCGAGTTTTCCGAGCACCGGCGGTACATACCGGGCGACGATCTCAGGCGCGTGGACTGGCGGGTCTATGCAAGGACCGACAGACTGTATCTGAAGCTTTTCCTGGCCGAGACATCGCTGCGCGCCATGCTCGTCGTGGACTCATCGGCTTCCATGGCCTTCGGCTGCTCCGACGGCGGCATGTCCAAGATGGAATACGCCATTACGCTCGCTGCGGCCGTCGCCCTGCTGCTCCAGCGCCAGAACGATCGCGTCGGGCTGGCGGTATTCGGCGGTGCGGAGGAGACGGGAGGCGGCAGCCGGGGTGCCGGTGGCGGCTCCGTCCGCGGCGCCCGCGCGGGCATGGACGCGGCCGGCGGCGAGGGGGCCGGAGTGCTGCTGGAGCCGCGCAGCTCGCGCAGTCACCTGCGGCGCATCCTCCTGGAACTTACGCGCCTGCGGCCATCGGGCGGCGCGCCTCTGCACGGAGCGCTGGCGCGCCTTGGAGAACGCATCCGCCGCAGAGGGATGGTAATCGCCTTCTCCGACGCCCTGTGCGGGACCGGGCCGCTGTCCGTATCGGCGCGCCTGCTGGCCGCGCGCGGGCAGGACTTCATGCTCTTCCAGGTGCTGGACCGGAGCGAGCTGGCTCCGGACATCCGGCCGCCGGACGGTGGCACGGGCCGGCCCTGGGATGCCGTCCTCCGCGACCCGGAAACAGGCCGCGCCTTCCCGGCATGGGACACGGCTATGCTGCGCGCCTGCCGCGAAAAGGTGGCGCGTCACGTCGAAGCCGTCGGCCGCCTCTGCACCGAGGCTGGCGGCGACCACATGCTCGTCGTAACCGACGAACCCTTCGACCGAGCGCTGTGGCGTTTTCTGGATGCCCGGACACGGAGGCGATAGCGGTCCGGGCCCGAAACTCCTGTCGGCACCAAGACCCTGATCCGCCCCCCCGGACGGAGAGCCGGTTGCGCTGTTGGTCCGCAGGGACAGCTGCCAGAAAAGACGCGACGAACGGGCGCGGAGAGGTACGCGCAGGCTTGCCTCCGGCCCTCTCTGAAAGCCGCCTTGGTAAAAATCGCGCAAACCGCTACCCGGCGGTCGGTAATTGTTTGCCGCGTTCAGGTGGCAACTGCTATCTGCGGTGGCGCGCCCGGATGGAACAACAATAGCGCTGGTACAGATGGGTCCGCTCTGCCCGCCGCGACACCACATATGGGCACGGTGAGCCGGTTGCGTTGTCCTCCGACGGGGGGGAAGTTTGCGCAAGCGGCGAGGGGGCTTACCCCAGATCTTCAGGGAGAACGCGCTACCCGCCAAACCGCGTTTTTTTGCGATTTTTACCCCAAGCACCATTCGGAGAGCGCCGGAGGCAAACTCGCGCCGCCCCGCCCGCAACTGTCTGTCACGTTCCCTTTGATAATCGCACCCGCAGGCCAACAACGCAACCGGATCGGGGCACGGCAAACAATTACCCTCTGCATCCGCTCCGGGCGACGGCCTATGCCAGGAACTGACAGATATGCCTTTTGGAGATCAGGATCATTTTCTCGCGCAGCGGGGCGCGGCCCCAGAACGACCCGTGCGGCTCGATCGAAAGCCATCCGTCGTAGCCGTGCTCGTACAGCAGCGCGATCACCTTACCGAACTGGATGTCGCCCATCCCCGCCGGCGGCTCGGATATGAGCGCCCCGTCCTTGTACATGTGCTCTTTGATATGGACGTAGCCGATCTTTTTCCCGTAGCGCCTGGCGACCTCGATGTAATCGTGCCCCTGCCGTTTCCAGTTGGCGGGATCAAACTTTATCTTCAGATCCGGCACGTGTTCCCAGACGGCCTCAAAGGCGGCGATGCCGTCGAGGAAGGACGCACCGTGAATCGGATAGAACGCCACCTTCAACCCGGCCTTTTCGATCTTCTTCAGGAACGGCGGGAAAACCTTAAGGAACTCCCTGACCTTCAGCCCGAGCGGTTCCCCCGGCATGTCGCCGGCGCCGGTCACGAACCATTCCGCGCCGAGGGCCTTCGCGAACTCGATGGCGCGGCCGAGCATCTGGTGCGCTTCCTTCCGGACCTTCGGATCGGGCGACAGATGGTTCCAGCCCCACAGACCCAGCATCGAGGCGCGGACGCCGTGCTTCTCGTGAATCGCGCGCATCTGCTTTATAGTTTCCGCCGTCAGGTTCCTGAATTCGCTCCAGTAGTTATATTCGATCCCCTCGAAGCCGTTCTCCTTCGCGAACTTCGCATCGCGCTCGACGCCCGCCAAGTCGTTCTCGCCTATGAATCCAAGTTTCATCGTCCTTTGCCCTCCTTTCGCCCGTCCCTTTGCTCTCACGTCCCCCTGCTTTCCTGTTTTCCTGTTACCCTGCTCCCCTGCTCCCCCCTTTTCCCCCTCCCTTGCCCTTACTTCCCCTCCGTTCTTCAGGCATCCAGCTCCGATCCCCCCTTCGTCCTGTCATTCCGGACATCCCGCCGCATTGCTGGATTCCGGCCTTCCCGGCCGCGCGACCGGCAGCCAAGGATCGCTATCGCGCCTCGTCAAGGCGGCGAAGCCCTTCCATCAGGAGCCCCATCGTATCGGTCCGGATGTTTCCTTCGCCGCGGATTTCGCCCTGCTCGAAACAGAAATCGCCGTCGGGCCAGGCCATGAGCCCGTAGAACGCCTCTTCTCCTTCCTCGTCCCCGACCCTCGCCCCGACCAGGCGTCCATCCCTGAACGACAGCACCGCGCTGACTCCGCGCCGGCTGACGGTCAGCGTCCCGGTACGGCGGCTCGCGTTGAGCGTCTGGATAAGGTCCACGATGTTGATGAGGGAGAGCTTGCCCATGATGCCGCGGTCGAGCTCGCTTTCCAGGCTCACGTTGGTGGCCTTCAGCCTGTCGGCCAGGAGCTTGCTGAATGCCCGGCCGAGCTCGGGATGCCCGCCGAGGAGGGATTCGAGCCTTTCGCGATTGAGCAGAAGCACCGTGGAGTGGCCGCGCGAACGGACGGTTGCCGATGTCGGCTCGCCGGTCAGCAGCGACATCTCGCCGAAGCATTCGCCCTTACCGAGCGTCGCCAGCACGACCTCGGACCTGTCATCCTGCGAGAGCCTGACGACCTCGACCTCGCCCTCGCCCACTATGTACAGGTTCTCGC
>JAOACM010000133.1 GCA_026417845.1 Planctomycetota bacterium
AGATGTGTATAAGAGACAGCCCCGCAATGTGCGCCCGGCTTACCCGTGCCGGCGGGAGAATACGCGGCCGAGCCACGCGCCGAGATCGTCCATGAGGGTATAGACGACCGGCACAATCACGAGGGTCAGGATGGTCGAGGTGGTAAGCCCGCCTATTACCGCCACCGCCATCGGCTGGCGCGTCTCGGCTCCGGCGCCCATGCCCAGGGCTACCGGGAGCATGCCGAAGATCATAGCAAAGGTGGTCATGAGGATCGGCCTGAGTCTGACCGGGCCGGCGCGACGGGGGGCGGCGTCCCTGTCCAGTCCGTCCCGCCACCGCAGCGTGTTGGTGTAGTCTATCAGGAGGATTGAATTCTTCGTTACCAGGCCCATGAGCATGATGATGCCTATGAAGCTGAATATGCACAGCGTCTGACCGGCGAGGAGTAGGCCCCCTATCGCGCCGATTATCGAGAACGGGAGCGCGATCATTATGGTGAACGGATGGACGAAACTCTCGAACTGCGCGGCCAGAACCATGTAGACTACAATGACGCCCAGATACAGCGCGAAGAACAGGTGTTCGAAGGACTCCTCCATGATTTCGGCAAAGCCTATCCACGCGGCGGAATAGCCGGGCGGAAGACCGATTTCCCTGACGATGGCGTCTATCTCCTTCCTGGCATCCCCCAGCTTCTTCTCCCTGCCGTGCTCGTCCCTGGTCAGGTTGGCCATTACGGTTATCTGGCGCTGGCGGTTGTACCTGTTGATCTCCAGCGGTCCCTCAGCCTTCCTGACGGTGGCCACCGAACGCATTTCGACGAGACGGCCGGAGGCGGATCGGAGTTTGATCTCCTCGATTGCCCCGGTCCTGTCGCGGAACCTGTCCAGGAATCGTATGGCCACGTCGTAGCGGTCGCCTTCGGCACGGAACCTGGCCGCGTCCAGACCGCCTATGGCGGCGCGTATGGTCGAAGCGACAGCGACGGCCGGGACTCCCAGGTCGGCGGCCCTGTCCCTGTCGAGGAACACGTGCGCCTCCGGTTTGCCCCCTTCGAACGTCGTATCCAGATCGGTGTAGCCCGGACGCTTTTTCAGCTCCTCAACGAGTCTGCCGGAAAGGTCCGCGAGGACGCCCAGGTCCGGACCGCGCAGGTCGAGCTGGACGAGGGCCGACCGGAAGCCTCCGCCGCCGATGCGTTGAACCTCCTGGACCGATATGATCGCTCCGCCAATCTCCGCTATGGCCCGCCGCGTCCATTCCATCGCGCCTTTCTGCGATACGCCCGGCCTTCCCGTCTTCTCGCGCATCTTGACGTACATCTGAGCCTGATTGACGCGCTGCATCTCGTCGGACCCTATGTCGTAGTAGATATACTCGACCCACGGCTGTCCCGCGATGCGCCGGCGGACTTCCTCCGCGATCCTCCGCGTGGCGTCGAGGGACGATCCGAGCGGCGCGCGTATCTGCACGTTGAACTCGCTCTGATCCTCCTCCGGCTTGAATTCTGACTTCACGAAGGACGCCAGGTATACGCTGAGCGCCAGCGCGCCGAAGCCTATCCCCAGGACGGTCCACCTGTGCCGCAGGGCGGCATCGAGGATCCGGCCGTAGAGGCGGTCCAGCGCGCGCAGGAACGCCTCGGCGGCCTGCGCCGCGGCGTTCGGATGCTCGACTCTGCGCAGGAAACGAGAGGAGAGCATCGGGTCCAGCGTGAAGGATACGAACATCGAGATCATGACCGCGAAGGACACGGTCAGCGCGAAGGGATAGAAGAACCTGCCTACTATCCCGCGCATATAGGCCACGGGGACGAAAACGGCTACGACGGACATGGTTGTAGCGAAGACCGCCA
The DNA here is from genome assembly GCA_026417845.1 of Planctomycetota bacterium. Lineage (GTDB taxonomy): Bacteria > Planctomycetota > SZUA-567 > H5-PLA8 > CALKMO01 > CALKMO01. The sequence continues at coordinate 1,839 of JAOACM010000133.1, forward strand.
GACCGATCTCGTCGGTGGCGAACAGGGCCGCCTCGCGCGACGGCTTGCCCTCCTCCACATGGCGCATCGTGTTCTCCTGGACCACGATGGAATCGTCTATCAGCAGGCCGACCGACAGCGAGAGGGCGAGCAGCGTGAGCATGTTCAGGGAAAAGCCCATGGCGTGAACCAGTATGAGCGCGCCGATTATAGCGGTCGGTATCACCAGGGCGCTTATGAGGGTGCTCCGCAGGTTCCGCAGAAAGAACATCACTATAAGGACCGCCAGCCCGCCGCCGTAGAGTATGTGGAACTCGGTCTCGTGCACGGCGTTCCGGATGAAGACGGACATGTCCTTGGCTATGGCGACTTCCACTCCGCGCGGGGCAAGCCGGTCCCTCAGTTCCGCCACGCGCGCCTTGATGGCGTCGGCAACGGCCACCGTGTTCTTCCCGGACTGGCGCCGCACCAGCAGCGAGACGGCCGGCCTGCCGTCCATGGCGGCGAAGGACCGCTCCTCTTCGATCCCGTCCTCGGCGTACCCGACGTCGCGCAGCCGCACGACCCTGCCGCCGGCATCAGAGATCACCATCCCGTTGAAGCGTGAAGCGTCCTCGAACTCCGCCTTCGTCTTGACCGTTATCTCCACCGGTCCGGTCTCGACCCGGCCCCCGGACATCTCGATGTGTTCCCTGGCCAGCGCCGCCTGCACGTCCTGCACGCACAGGCCATGCGCGTCCAGCTTCTCGCGGTCCAGCCACAGCCATATCTTGCGCTCCCGCCCGCCGACCATCCTGACCGAACCTACATCCCTCACGCGCTCCAGGACCTGCTTGACCTCCCTGTCGGCCAGCCTGGTCAGTTCGTAGATCGGCATGTCCCCGGAAACCAGCACGGACATTATCGGCGCTGAGTCCGGGTCGAACTTCTCTATCACTGGCGATTCGATGTCAGCCGGCAGCTTCGACCGCACGGCCCCGACCTTCGCCTGGACCTCCTGGTACGCCACATCCACGTCCTTCTCCAGCTCGAACTCGATCACCACCTGCGAGACGTTTTCGGCACTGGTCGAGCGCAGGGCCTTTATGCCGCTTATGGTGTTGACTGCTTCCTCGATCGGATCGGTCACGGTCGTTTCGATCGTCTCAGGGTCGGCGCCCTTCAGAACGGTCACTATGGAGACTATGGGGATGTCCACCTTCGGGAACAGGTCTATCCCGAGGCGCTGGAAGGAAACCAGGCCGAACACGACGATGGCCGATATGACCATCGTTGTGAAGACCGGCCTCCGGACCGCGATTTCGGACAGGATCATCCGGATCTCCCCGAGACTGCGCCCAGCTCACCTGGCCGCGGGCGCCCTCATGCCTTCTTTAAGGACCGCCCCTCTCGGCGCTATGGCGACGCGGTCGCCCGGCGCCAGCCCGGCTTCAAGGATCGTTTCGTTCGTCAGCACGGCCCTGACCGTGACGGGTCGCCTGATCAGCCTGCCGTCCGCGCCGACCAGGAAGACGAACGTCCCGCCGCCCTCCCGGACGACGGCATCCGCCGGCACCGCCACCCCGCCGACCGCCTCCGCACCGGCCTTACCTGCCGCGCCGGCATCGGGTGACAACTCGCCCCTCACGAATGCCCCGGGCGCCAGCGACCCGCGCCTGTCTGGCGGAATCGCAGCCCTGAAGACAAATGTGCCCGTCTGCGCGTTCACCGTCGGACCGACGGCGATCACGGGAACGGAAATCTTTTCCGGCAGGAGATCGGACGATATCGAGATGGTGGAGACGCCCGGCCTGACCGCGGCCATGTATTTCTCCGGCAGATAGAACTCGGCCTCCAGATGTTCCAGCGACACCAGCTGGAAGACCTCCGTGACCGGCATCGTGTTCAGGTAATCGCCGACTCCTCTGAACCGCGCCGCCACAATGCCCGGGAACGGGGCGCGGACGACCGCATCGCGCAGGCTCTTCTCGGCGCGGGCCAGAGCCGCCCTGGCTTCGGCGACCTGCGCCTCAGCGAGCCTGACGGCCGCCGGCGTCGGCCCCGCCTCGGCCTCCTTCAGCTGCGCGCGGGCGACGTCCAGCGCGGCCCTGGAAGTGTCCAGCCGCAACTGGGCTTCCTCGACACGCCGGTCCGGAACTGATTTCTCCGCCGCCAAGCGCTTCATTCTTTCAAGGTCTTTTTCCGCGTCGCGGACGGCCGCCTCCAGCCGCCTGACCTCGGCCGCCATCGCCTCGCGCTTCTCCGGCCGCACCCACGCCTTGAGATCCGCCAGCGCGGCCTCAGCCCGCGCCACCGCCGCCCTGGCCTGTTCGACCGCCAGGGCGTGGATCTCCTCATCCTGCCGCCACAGTTCCTGCCCCTTTTCCACGCGCGATCCGACGTCCAGTGGTCTCCCGCCGGACTCGCCGATGGCCGTTATCTTCCCGCTGACATCTGGGCCGATCATGGCCGTCTTCAGCGAAACGATCCTGCCGGTTGTCTGAATCGTGCCGGACGCAATCGCGCGGGCTTCCGCCGTCCGGGTCCCATCGGGCGCCGCCTCCTCGCCGCACCGGACCGCCGCGGGAAGCGCGACCGCCGCGACCGCCGCAGCCAGTAATGCGGGCGCACCGGCCGCGGAGGGGCGGTTACCCGCGGCACGCCTCTCCCGGCCGGCAAATCCTTTCGGAACCCGCCGCAATCCGGCGCCGCCGCGGAACCGGCCCGGTCCGCCGAGGTTCCCGGCGAAAATCGCTTCGAACGTATGCATCGCCGCCTCCACTCGCTCCACCCGTGCCCGGAACCGGCTGCAGCCCCCGACTCTCTGCCGGTGCCGGTTCCCGCATCGCACTATTTATTCCACGGGCCGCCGCCCACAGGTCCGAATCCGCCGGCGGCCATCCCGGGAATTTTCCGGGGACCGGTCGTCCCGGGCGTACCACCGCTTACCGCTCCGGCCGCGCCGTTCCCTCCGATCGCCCCTCCCGGCCGGATTTCCTCAGCGGCGCCCGGCCGGACATGTCCGGCGGCGGCCCGTCTTTTGCGAGACAGGCGGCCTCCAGCTCTTCCAGCGACTGCAGGTAAGCCGCACGAGCCGCCTCGATATCCCCCCGCGCCGCCTGCAGCCGCGCCTCGACCGCCAGTTTGTCCGCCAGCGTTGCCACGCCTTCCCGCAGATGGGCCTCGACCTCCGCCAGCGCCGCCGACTCGCTCGCCGCCCTCTTCTCCGCCAGCGCCAGCGCGTCGTACCGCGAAAGGCACTCCAGCCATCTGAACCCCGTCTCGTACATCACCGCCATCGCCGCGAGCAGCGCCCGCTCGTCCTCGATCCGGACGTTGATCTTCATGACCCGGTGCTTGAACAGCGTCGCACCGCCGGAGAACAGGTTCTGCGCTATGCTCAACCCCCACATGAAATACGCCGGGTTGACCTCCTTGCTCGCGTCGGACCAGTTGAAGTTCAGTATGCCCGTCACGCGCGGGAAGAATTCGGCCACGCTGCTCCTCACGTCGTTGGCCGCGATGCGGCGAGCGAGGTCCTGCACGAACAGTTCGGGGCGCTTCGCCAGTCCCGACTCGGCCAGTCCGATCACGTTCGCCGGCGGAGGCTGGTCCGGGGGAAGCTCGTCGCGAACCAGAACGTTCGTATCGGGGGTGAAGCCCAGATGACCGGTCAGAACCATCCGCGTGGCCAGGCACTGGCGGCGGGCGTTGGCGAGGTTCGTCTCGGCGGCCTTCAGCGCCGCGGCCAGAGCCTCCCGCGAGGCCGGCGTGGCCATGCCCTCGCGTTCCAGCACCGTGGCGACCCTGAGCGCCTCGCGGGCCGCCTTCTCGGACGCCTCCAGACAGCGCGCCCGCCGCATGGCCGCGACGTGGTTGGCGTAGGCGATGCGGACGTCCCGGAGCAGGGTCTGGCGGGCGCGCCAGGTCAGCAGCAGCACCTGTTCCCTCCGGTCCTTCGCATTCTGATATGCGAAATACGTCAACCCGAAATCCAGCAGCGTCAGCAGTCCGCTTGCCTGAAAGCTCTGGATCTGCCTGTCCTGGAACGCGATCTCCTGCCTGCCCATGCTTATCAGCGGCTCGTTGCTCCTGCGCATTATCCGGTACTCGGCATCCACCTTCGGCAGGAATCCGGCCCTGGCCGCCGACCTGATCTCGTCCTGTATATCCGCCTGCAGGAGCGCGATGCGGTAGTCGAGATTGTTTTCGATCGCTATGTTTTCGCACTCGGCGATCCCAAGCGGGCGTCCGTCGTAGAACCTCTCGCGCCGTTCCGCCAGCTCTCGCCGGATCCGCATGTCCTCTTCGCTCCGCTTCAACCGCGGGGCGGAGAGGCATCCTGCCGCGTGGATCGCCATCGCGACTGCCAGCGGAGCCGCGATGATGGTCCCCGCCCGGCGGCACAGCCTTTCCGCGAGTCCGATCCGGCGGAGACCTCTAGGCTGCCCCGCCGCTCCGCCGTCCCCGCCCGCGCGGCGAGTCGCGCCGCCAGCCCGGTCCGTTGCGCCCGCCATGTCCCCGGCGGCCGCGGCGGATCCAGGTCCGGCCGCCGCCCGTAACCCGGCCGCACATAAGCGCCGGACACCACGCCCACCTGCGGATTTCAGGGCGGCTCTCATCTCCGCCTCCCGGCTATGCCGTTCAGTATCAGGTCGGCGAGGATGCGCTCCTGTTCCGCAGGCGGCGGAAGCTCCCCATCACCGGCTTGAAGACTCCATGACAGCAGCATGAACGAGACCGCTCCGTGCGCGAAGAGCACCATCTGGTCCGGCGTCACGTCACGGCGGAAATCGCCACGCCTGCGTCCCTCCGCGTACATCGCCTTCATCTCTTCCAGAAACTCCAGCAGCAGTCTCTTTGCGGCATCCCCTTTCCCGGTCGCGGGATTGTCCCACCCGGGGGTCAGGGAATAATAGATACGGAAAAAATCCCGGTTCCCGTTGAAGTATTCCACCAGGGCGCGGACCGTCGCGCGGAACTGCGCGATCGGAGATCCGGCAGCCTTCCGGCTCTCGCGCAGACGCCCGACCAGCTCGCGGCAATGATGGCACAGCAGCTCCTCGTACATCTGCTCCTTTGATTTGAAGAACAGATAGAACGATCCGGCCGAATACCCGGTCGCCGCGGCGATATCCTGGACGCCGGTCTTCTCGAACCCCCTCTCCGCTATGAGCTTCTCCGCGGCCTTCATGAACGCCATCCTGGCCGATTCGCGCTGCTCCCCGCGGATCCGTTCCCGCAACGTTTCCATACCGCCGCCTCCGTGCCGGGCGGCGCCCCGGCCACCATGTCGCGCCGCCTGCCCATCGGCTGTAAACAATCATTCAGTTCTCTGAACTGGTGTTCAGAAAATTTAACGCTCATTCAGCCTGCTGTCAAGGCGATTCGCCGCGGGAAATCCGGAACATCCGCTTCCTGCTGCCGAACGCTTCTTTCAGGAGCAGGCCTCCTTCGCGCGGAGAGAGAGCCGATGCCGGCAAAAAGATGTCGGCGTTCCCCGGAGGTGGAGCCACACCTCCCGGACCGCCCGGAGACGGATCGGCATTGCCGCCTACGGCCGGACGCTTTACAATCAGGCCGGTAATGGCGGAGATGCGGAGATGCGGAGATGCCTGAGATAGTATTCTGCTGCGCGTGCGGGCGGCTGATACCGCAGGCCGATATCGAATCGAAGGCGGCTATCCGTGCGAGCAACGGCCTTTTGTGCCGGAACTGTTCCGAGGCAGCCGTGGCTCCGACCGGAAAGATGATTCGACCGGCCGCGCGCGGATCGAGGCGGTACGGAACCGGGAAGGCCGGCGCCGCGACATCGCGCGCGGCGGCTGGCCCGGCACGGGGAACCGGTTCCGGAAACGGGGCTGCCGCTTCGACGACGGCGATCCTCCCGGCGCGACCGAGGTCTGTCGAGGCGAAGCTGGCGATATGCGCCGCCGTAGCCGTAATCGGGGCTCTGTGCGTGGCGCTCCTGTGGCCGCCCGCGGACCGGAACGGGCGGCCGAGAAAGACCGATGAGCCGGCAAGGGCGCCCCAGTCCGCCCCGAAGCCGGCCATCGTCCGATCCTCTACTGCGCATCCCGACCCGGAACCTTTCCGCGCGCCGAAGGTCCGGCTGCCGCTCAACGACCCGGGATGGGAGGCGGAGGCGGCCGAGGCGCTGCGGAAAGCCGACGGGTTCGCCGGGAAGAACCCGACCCGGCTGGAGGAGGCGCTGGAGTTGTATGAGGCGGTGCGCCGTGACTACCCGGGCTCGCGCGCGGAACTGGACGCTGAAACTCGCATCCTGAAGCTGAAAGCGGCCATCGGCATCCGCCGCGATGCGGCGGCGGAGGCGGCGCGGAAAACTCCCGACCCGGCAGCCCCTGCCCCGGAATCCCCGCGGGAGTCGGAGGCCCCACCGAAGGGACCGGCGGATCGGAAAACGCCGGGCGCCGATTAGAAGCGGCCGTAGAAGCCCGGAGCGCCGGCTTCCCTGGAGATCGCGGGCGCCACAGCTCGCATCGCCGGGGGCTCCGGCATCCTTGCCGGCATCCGTCTTGCCCCCGAGCGCGGGGCGAATAGGAGCCTGTCCGGAACTCCTGCAGTGACCAGAACCTTTACAGAATTCCACCAGATCCATCCGCAGGCTTCCGGAGGGGCTCTGAATCTGGAGTGCTGCAGTGAGGCTTCAGGAGAAATCAGGAAACGCCCCCCTCGCAAGAGACAGACAGGAATGTCCGTCCCGCCAACTGGCACTGCCAGACCTGAAGCATCGGGCGCACCTCGCATCCCAGCCTGCCGCAGGCAGTCGGGATGGGCCCCGGCCGCCGCCGCCGGCCGCCCGGAGGTCATCCGGCTCCCGGCGGAGCGAACTGATGCCCCACATGGATTGCGCGCCCCCTATTCCCGTTCAAAGGGGTAGGGATTATAGTTTGACACAGGACCGGCCGGATTTAAAATTGCTCTGCCTGGTGCGGAAGCAGGGGGATTAGCTCAGCTGGAAGAGCGCGACAATGGCATTGTCGAGGTCACGGGTTCGAATCCCGTATCCTCCACCATATACCTCATTTCATGTCTTGCACCAGTTTGGCAAAGCCATGACATGCGCCGCCAGACATAGTTACGAGCTTTATTGTGAAGGGAATAGCCTCTTCCCCCTGTCCGACATATCAGCCGAGTCATAACTGATTTTTCTGAAATGTGTTGCTATTCTCAAACCGGTTCAAGGCATATTACATGTTTTGTACTAATGGAGGCGTCGCAGCTCCGCTACGATGCCGGAGGCAGCTGGGGTGGTTTGTCGTGTGTCGCGGACGGGGATCCGGATTGGAGGAAGGACGCCTGCTCGAGGTGTGTGCGCGGCCGGGACAGGATTGCCGCATCGTGCGGTCGGAATGCTTCAAGGGCGCGTTCAGCTCGCGGCGGCCGCCACGCTGGCGACCATCGCCGCATCCTCCTCCCGGATCTGCGGCAGGATTATGATGCGCAGGTTGGGTAGCGCCCGTCTCATCTTGCGGAAGGAATCCTGATTCTCCTCCCTGGATGGCGACATGCCAGTCAGTGCCACGTCAAAGATATTTTCCCTGATGAGTTCGAGCGCCTCGTCGCTGCCTGTCTCTTATACACATCTCC
>JAOACM010000012.1 GCA_026417845.1 Planctomycetota bacterium
GGAGGTCAGGGGGCGTATTGAGGCCGGGCGGAAGGCCGCGGAGGAGGAGAAGCGGGCCGCGGCGGCGAAGGCCGCGGAGGAGAAGTGGACAGCCGCGATGGACGAGGTGGACCGGTGGCTGCTGGAGAGGCAGGACGTTGCGGGAGCGAGGAAGGCGGCCGGTGCGCTGCGGGAGGAGGGGCCGTGGAGGGAGGCGCTGAAGGAGCGTGCGGCGGCTGTGGAGGGGATGCTTGGTGCGCTTGAGAAGGCGGCCGAGGCGGAGAAGGCGGCGCTGGAGGGGCTTGTCGGCAAGGAAGTGAACTGGCAGATCGGGGGTGAAATCATAAAGGGCACGGTCACGAGGGCTGTGGGGACGGATAAGGTGGTCGTCACGCGGAAGGTGGCCGGCGCGACGATGGACTGGCCGGTGAAGGTGTCCGCGATACCTGAGGCTGAGAGGGCGAGGATATTCGCGAAGTCCGAGCCTGCGGAGGGGATCGAGTCCGTAGCCGCGGCGGTGAGGAGGCTTGCGAAGGGGGTGGAGGACTGGAAGGAGGCGAAGCGGCTTTTGGGGCGTGCCGGTGTACCGCTTGGCGAAGCGGCCGGGGCCGTGGCGGCGGCGTCCGGCGGCGGTGGGGCATCCGGTGGCGCGACAGCCTCCGGCGTGGGGGGGAGCGGATCCGGCGGCTCTGGGGGCGCGGCGGGCGCGTCGAGTACTGGCGGCATGGGGGCAGGCGGGTCGGGTGCTGGCGGGACAGGGGCGGGCGTGGCGGGTGCGGGCGGAGCTGCCGGCGGCGATGCTGCCCCGGCCGGTCCGGAAAGGAGCGGGCTTGCGGCGCTGGCGGTCAGGTACTGGGAGCGCGCGCGGCGGCTGGAGCTTGGCGAGGCGGAATTTGCTGCGGAGAAGGCGTGGGGTGCGCTTGTGAAGAGCGCGCCCGCGAAGCTGGACAGGGCGACGGCGGAGAAGCTGCGCGACGCGGTGGCAGCCTTCGAGAAGGCGCACGGCGGCACGGCGTTCGTAAAGGATAAGGCTGAGGAGATCGCGGCGTTCAAGATGCGCGTGGCGGCGGCGCTGGATGCGAAGGGCTACCGCGGCGAGTGGGTCCGGATGTCGCCCCGTGTAATTGGAGCGGACGGAAAGCCGACGAAGCTGCCGGAGAATTTCGGCAGGAGCGGCGGGGCGCTTTACGATTTGAAGCGCAAGCTCTGCGTGCTGTACGGGACTGGAGCCAGCGATCTTAAAAGGAATTACATGTGGGCTTATGATTCCTCTTCCAACGCATGGACGTGCATCATGGAGGACGACCAGGCGGCTGACGGGAAGACGCGTCCTCAACCCCGTTCAACTGGCGGCAATCCTCATCTCGCTGCTGCTTATGACTCCGACCGCGACCTGTACTGGATTTATATCGAACCGCAGTTCTGGAAGTTCAACCCGGAGACGAAGACATGGGCGCAGGGGCCCGTATATGCCAATAAGCTTGGGGATTTATTCGCAGTTTCGTTTGCTTATTATCCCCCCGCCAAAGCGATTGCCGTACCGGACGGACTGTTAGGCATAGATGGTTCTTATCTGAGTAAGGTCAAAGGCGAGGTGCCCAAGGGTATATTTTACCGTTGGGGATCCGGATCCGCCGCTTCAGGAACGTTTTCCCAGGCGCTGGGCGAGGGCAGCTATCTGGTATTTGCCGCCAGCGGCAAGGCGGAAAATAGAAGCACCGCCACGTGGATGTACGATCCGTCGAAACCTGCGTGGGAGAAGCTGGAACCGAAGGAATCGCCTCCTGCGGAGCGATGGTGCCATCTTCTCGTGTACCACGAGGGATTGAAGATATGGGTTCTTGCTGGGGGTCATCAGCCCGGGACAGGGGAGAGAGCGAAAGATGTCTGGGTGTATGCGCCGAACAAAACGACGTGGCTGCGGCTGCAGGGCAAGGACGTACCTGGCAATGCCACTCTGATGTGGTACGACCACGGACGCAACGCGATCGTGGTTCTTTGCGGCCAGGAAACATGGGTGCTGAACATCGCCCCGGTCTTCGAGGGGTTCGACGCCGGGCCGCCGTCTTCCGCCGCCCCCAGCGCCTCGCCAGACTCGCCCGCGCGGTCGGTCCCGGGGGCCGTTCAACCGGCGCCGGAAATCGCAAAACTCGACGCGGCCTGCCTGCAGAAGTTATTCAGGGGGAAAGTGGAGAGCTTCAATCCCGCGACGCGCGAAATAGTCCTGAGTTACGATTTCCGGACGGGCAGGGAGCAGAGAGACGACTGGACCGCGCCGGCGGAAGGGTGGCCCGGAGGGAAGTCGCCCAGGCGCGCGCTCGCGGCGTGCTTCGAGGGGGACTTCGAGTTTTCCTTTGCGGAAACGATCGGCAAGACATCCTACTGGTGGACGGACGCCAAGGGTGGCCTGGTCTGGCGCGCGGCGGAAGGCGGGGCATGGAAAGGTGCCTTCGGCGGGTTGCATCACAGCAATGACATGCGGCATACCTTCGCCGAAGTGTCTTTTGCGGGGAGGAACTCGCGCAGCGAGCCCCCATTCCAGAAAGGCCAGAAGAAGGAAGGGGAAACCTGCGCGCATACGTGGCGCGTGGTCAACGGGCGCCTGTCTTACGCGATAGATGGCCACGAAGCGTTCGGGAGCGACCAGTTCGACGGAACCTCGATCCGTCCCGTCCTTCCCGATGCGGACATATCGTCGGTTCGCGTCCGCGGGGTGTTGAGCGCCGAGTGGTTGAGGGAGGCCATGCCCCGCATGTAAGGCTGAAGCACTCCTTCGCCGCCCCTGCCTCCCGCACCGGTCGCACCGGTCAGGCATCCGGATTCACCGTGAACCTCAACGGGCGCGAGGTGGCGAAGGTCGCCGCCGTTCCCGAGATACCGCTGGATGTTCCGGGCCGGTTCGGGTTCTTCTGCAACGGGATGGAAGGCGTGTACTTCCGGAACGTGCGGGTGGAGCCGGTCAGGGAGTGAGGCGCGGGAAGCGGGGAGCCGGATGACTCCGGTGCGCCCCGCCCGGCGGACCGGCCTTCAGAAGCCGACCGTGTGCAGCGCGTTGAGGCCCGTGGCGTCCCACGCGAACAGATCGGGACTCAGCGGGTGGCTCTCCTCCCCGTAGGCCTCGATCGTTATCTGCTGGAGCCTGTCCACGAGCGGAGGCTGGTCGGCGCGGACGGCAGAGAGGCTGTCGCGGCCGGGCAGCCCGACGACGAGCCTTTCGGAGCCGAGCGCCGCGGCGGCGAGGCGGTGGAACCGTGGCAGCAGGACGCGGCTGGCCGTGTGCCCGTCGGGGAAATTAGCCACGAGTATCCTGCCGTTCCCCAGGGGGAGGATCGTGACGCCTCCCGCGGCACGGACGGCGAGGGCTTCGAGGTTGCGCAGCGCGACGTTCCAGAGCGAATCGAAAGTGACCTTCCACTTCTCCATCCACAGGTTCGGCACATGGATCAGCCCGCCACCGCAATCAAGGACGAGGCGGACGCGGAGGTTGCCGACGAAAGGCTGGACGGCCTCCCCCGCTTCCCAGGGGCACTCCGGGGCATCCCCGCCCGCAATCAGCTGGGGGAGTATCAGATGTTTCGCCTCTTCGAGCGTCTCCGGCACCCGGGCGCGGGGAATCTCCACCATCCGCGATATGAATGTCCTGATCAGCCCGGCCGGATCGCTCCACGTTCTCCTGTAATCCCTGTACAGGTTTTCAAGATGCACCCTGGATTCCCGTCCGGTGGTCTTGGCCGCGCAGATCAGTGAAAAGCCGTCGCGCCGGACATCAACTTCACTCCCGCGCTCATCGCGCAGTATCCTTTCCGCCATCGCCAGGAATTCGCGCATGGTCAGGTGGGAGGCGAAGAACTCCTCCCGGCTGCCGGCGATGAGCCCGTTCAGCTCATCGTCGGACATCTCGTCGCATGAATATCTGAAGCGCACCGCCGGGACTTCCGCGTCCGGGGCCCCGATGCTCTCATGGGCATAGCGGTTCGCCACGTCCAGCTCCACGGACAGTATCTCGCCCACCTCCTCCGGACCTATCCGGCCGGGGAGGCAGCGTATTTCCTCGTAATGCTTCCGACCGGACGGATCTGTGTATTGCCTGTCTGCGCGGACCGGGGGCCTGCGGGAGGGGGGATTCGCGAACGTTCCGATGCGGGACTTGCGGAGACACGGCCGGCCGGCAGCCAGGCCCTCCATCCGATATACGACGGCCTCGATCGGGCGCGCTCCCTCGCGCCTCTCGCCGCCGAGCACCCCGGGGGCGTCGAGGAGGGCATAGGCCGGGGGGATGCCGAGCGAAAGCAGGAAGGCGTAGGCCTCGGCCTCCACGTCGCGGTAGCTTCGCCCTCCCGTCCCGCCGCCCGCCGGCCGGCGGCGCTGCGAACACCTGGCCATCCTCCCCCGGTCGAACTGGCGGTATTCCCAGAAATAGCGCCTGCCCTCCACGGTCGTACAAACGACCCGGGTCCTGAGCATCCTGGATATCTCGCGGGCCAGGTCCTCGTCGGCGGGGCGCTGGAACCCGTCAAGGATCGCGCACCAGCCGCGTTCCGGCGGAAGCAGGACGGCGACCCGCGCAAACTCCTCGGACAACAGGCACTCCTCCGGGTCGTCAACCTCCGGGGACAGCCTGCAGTAGGTCTCCTCGAAGAACTGCTGGAGACCGGCCTCCGTCGCCCGCTGGACGGCGGCGAAGTCGTTGCACCGGACGAATATCTGGCCTTCGTTGATGCTCACGACGCCCGTGCCTCGATCCGTCCGGCCGTCGCGCGCCGGCCGGCGGCGGCCTGCCCGCGCCCCGCCCGTTCCTTCGCCAAGGCAGCGGCGCATGCCCGATTTTTCCGGGGGCCGGCATCCGCGCAAGGCGCGGACAAACCCCCGGAATCGTAACGGTAAGCGGCAGCTCCGACGCGCGCAACGGCAATTCCGCGCCGCCTCCGGGTGCGAGCGTTCGCTGAAACTCCTTTGCGACGGGATGCCGGACGCGCGATGAGATCCTTTCAATACCCGCCGGGAAGCCAGCAGCCGTCAGCGACGGCGAGGATCGCGGGATCGCGCGACGACCACGAGAGGAAACGCTCGTTCGGCCGTTCTCCGTGCTCGATGGAAATCACGAGAGTTTCCCGCGGGAGGATGTCCGCGAGGCGGTCCCCCCACTCGATGACAGTGACGCCGTCACCCGGGAGGAACTCTTCGGCTCCCGATCCGGACGCGGCCGCGGCATCCGGGAGGCGCCATGCATCCAGGTGATATAGCGGAAGACGTCCCCCGCGGTAGACGCGAAGGAGCACGAAACTGGGGCTGAGGACCGGCTGGAGGCATCCAAGGCCGCGCGCCAGCCCGGCAGCGAAAACGGTCTTGCCGGCTCCGAGGTTTCCGACGAGCGATATCACCGTTCCGGCCGGGACCGCCGCGGCGAGTCTTTCGGCCATCGCGGCGGTCCTTTCCGGGCCTTCGGAAAGGACGCGGCGCGGATGCGGACGGACGCTCACTTGGGACGCGCCCCCCCACCGGGACGGCGGAAGTGGTCGTATCCGGCAGCCGGCATCGGCGTTACGGTTCCGTCCGGCCGGCACAGCAGGATGCCCTTCTCACGGACCACGAACCAGCCGATCCGCGTCAACCGCGCGGGCATGTCCCACTCCTTCGCCAGCCTCGCGGCGTCGCGGCCCGAAACGGCGAAAAGCAGCTCGTAGTCCTCGCCGTCCCCAAGCACGCACTCCATGACGGGCCTTTTCCCCCTGAGAGCCCTGGCGTAGGCATCCGCCGAGACCGGCAGCGCCGCCTCCTCGACGACCGCCCCCACGCCGCTCTCCTCGCATATGTGGCGCAAATCGCGGGCCAGGCCGTCGCTGATATCCGTCATGGCCCGCACCACTCCCAGGGCCCTGAGCCTCCGTGCCTCGGCGAGGCGCGGCACGAAGGACAGGTGCCTGCCCGCGAGGGAACCGCCGAGTTCGCCGGTCACGAAGAGGGCATCGCCGGGCGAGGCGCCCTTGCGCAGAAAGGCGCCGCCTCGTGGACCGGCCCCGATTGCGGAGACGACCACTGTCACAGGCCCGCGCGTCGAGGACATGTCGCCGCCGGCCACGGCGCAGCCGAACCGGCAGCAGCAGTCGGACAGGCCGTCGAACAGCCGCAGCGCGAAATCCTCAGGGAAGTCGCTGCGGATCGCCACGGCGGCAGCGATCGCCACCGGATCGAACCCCACGGCGGCGATATCGCTCAAGGCGCGCGCAGCGGCCTTCCAGCCCACCTGTTCCGGCGTGGCCGCGCCTTCGCCCTCCAGGACGAAATGCACCCCCTCGACCACCGAATCTATCTTGAACGCCGCGTCGCGGTCCGCCTTCCATTCGATTATGGCCGCGTCGTGGCCAGGTCCTACGCTGACCCACGGGTGGCCCGGCGCGCGATCCCTGAATGCCTTAACCAGCGACGATTCGCTCATAACGCGATTTTCGCCCATCGGCGGCCGTTTCGCCAGCGACTATTCCGTACCCTCAAGGGCGAGGCGCATCGCCAGATCCGGGAATGCCGCTCCAGCGATGGCGGCCGTCCGCGCCCGGTCCCTGTCGGCGCGAGTCCTCCGGCGCAAAATACGCCATCATCTCCAATAAGCGACGCGTTTGCTCCACAGGAGAATACCCGAACGGACGGGGCCGGCGCAAGCCCCGCGCCAGCCGCAGGCGACGGGCGGACAGATACCTCCCGATCAACCGTCCGTCCTGCGTGCGGAACGGCCGGCGGCCTCCGGACTATTTTGCTTCGTACGGCACGGAGGGTATTTCCAGCGTCCCGATCCTCCTGTCCGCTACCCAGAACGTTCCGCGCCGGAACCTCCGCGGAAGCACGATAACTCCCGATATCCGAACCATGCTCCTTTCGTCGTCGGCGGCGACCTCTTTCGAGTGCCACGAGTACCAGACCTCGGCGCCCTTCGAGTCCTTCAGCACGAAATCCTCGCCTCTGTTCTCGGCATCCGAAGGCTGTACCAGGAATTCGATCCTGACGGCCAGCATCGTCTGCACCTTGCCTCCGTCGAATTCCACATCCATCTCTTCCGCCTTCGTCAGGACGACCTCGCCCCTGTGAAAAAAGCCCAGTATCGAATCCCGCAGCCGGGGGAAAAGGAGGAAGACCGCAACCGCCACGACGGCCAGGATAAACAGCGAGTAAACGAGCCACCGGGACACCGTGATCCCCCCATAATCATTGCGCCGCCGTCCGGTATCCCGCAGGGACCGCGCGGTTCATCCGCCTCCCGCCGGACGCAACGGAAGCTCGATCTCGCGCCCCTCGCGCGCGCTCCTGTATATCGCCGTCAGGAGCTCCAGCGACCGCCTTCCCTCCCGTCCGTCCACCAGCAGGGGCTTGCCTTCGAGCAGGTGGCGCAGCACGTCTTCTATTACGTTCCGGCAGGGCCTGTCGGAGCGCAGTCTGGCGCGATCCTTCTCGTCCCTGAAGAACCATGCCGGCGGCCCTTCCCGTGTCGTAAGCACCCCGGCCAGCTCCCCGTGTATCTCCTCCCCCCAATACGCATCTTTTGGAAAGGTCGTGGTCCCGAGTATCGTGCCCCACGCGCCGTTCCGGAACTCCAGCCAGGCGAGACCGATGTCTTCGGTCTCGATCCTGTGGTTCAGTATGCCTATCCTGCCGCAAACCTTCCCGACGTCCCCCATGAACCATATCAGCCTGTCTATGTTATGGATCGTCTGGTTGGCCAGAGAACCGCCGCCGTCCATCTTCCACGTGCCCCGCCAGCCTCCGGCATCGTAGTACTGCTGGGAACGATACCACTTCAGACGAGTCTCGCCGAGGAGGAGCCTGCCGAACAGCCCGTCATCTATCGCGTTCTTTATGGTCCAGGACGTTTCCGAGTAGCGCGTTTCGAAGTCCACCGCCAGCATCCGTCCGGTCTTTTCGGCCGCCGCGATCATCGCATCCGCCTTTTCCAGGGTCACCTCCATGGGCTTTGTAACGATTACGTGCTTGCCGGCCGCCAGAGCGTCCAGAGCGATGGGGGCGTGCAGGCCCGAGGGCGTCAGGACGAAAACCACGTCCACATCTTTGCGATCAAGGAGTCTGCGGTAGTCAGTCGTGAACTCGCAATTGTGCCTGCCCGCCACTTCCCTGGCCTTGTTTTCGGCGATGTCGCATACCGCTACGAGGCGCGCCCCTTTCGTTTCCGCGATCATCTTCGACCGGGCGGCGCCCATTCCCAGCCCGACCACCGCGAACCCTACATCGCTCATCGGTCCGTTTCTCCTTCCCTCCGCAACGGTCCGGCGCGGCCGACCGGACCGCCCCGCGCGGGGCGCGACCAGTCCCCCGCGCCACTGGACTCACTTCCACGAGGTCCTGGGCGGATGCGCCCAGTCCAGGAACATGTTCCGTATCCCGGCCGCCAAGGCATCGCCCTCGTGGAAGATCACCCGGTATCTGAACGTCAGCGTCTCGCCCGCGTCCAGGCGGTAGTCGCCCCTGGTTTCGAACGAACTCCTGTAATGCGAAAGGCCGAATGAATTGGCGGCGAACAGGCCGTAATCCCTGACGTGCCAGTAGCCGGGATGTCTGAGGTTAAGGGGGTGATCGAGAATCGCGACTCCGACGCGGCGACCCT
The DNA here is from genome assembly GCA_026417845.1 of Planctomycetota bacterium. Taxonomy (GTDB): domain Bacteria; phylum Planctomycetota; class SZUA-567; order H5-PLA8; family CALKMO01; genus CALKMO01. The sequence continues at coordinate 8,588 of JAOACM010000012.1, forward strand.
CCACAACCCCGCTGTAATCCACCCAATGGGCCCGCCTGCCCCACGTCTCGCCTTCCCCCACGCCGCCTGCGGAGTTCTCGATCCGCCCGCCCTTGTTGCCGTCCATGCATGTGGGCACGCGAATCGAGCATATGCCGCCCTCCTTCGTGTCGCCGAACGTGACCGGCCCTTCCGTCGCCGTGAAACAAACCGTAAGGTCCAGAACACGCAGGGAGCTTCCGCAATCCCATACACGAACCGTTCGCTCTTCCGACACCAGCTTCTTCCTGTCCTTATCCCGCCATGAGATGCGTTCGCAGAAACCGCCCCACACCGCCCCTCCAGCTATCCACTCGAAGGATTCGTGCGTCTGGAAACCATGTCCCGGGGCCTCGCTCCAGTTGTCCGACCCGTTTACGTCTCCGTAGGCCACGTAAAGTCCCCTGTGGTGCGGGTGGTCCTGCGTCTCGCCTTCGATGCCCTTCACCATCGGGAAGCTCCTTGCCATCAGCACGCCCCCCGGTCCGTATACAGGAAAGAAATACGGTCTGGCCGGGACTTCGTATTTTCCCCCCGGCGCATAATTGTAGACGGCAAACGGCTGTCCCCCGACATTTATCTCGATGCAGGATACACCCTCCCTGACAACGATGCCGGACGGCCCGGAACAGCAATCTGCCCCTCCAGCCCCGCTGCCCGACGGGGCGTCCGCGACCTCGACGACGTACTCGCGGTGCTGCCCCGCCGCGAGGTTATCGAGCACGAACGAGAGCTTTTTCCCGGATGTCCGGCACGCCATGGGGGGGGCCGATCCCTCCCTCCCGGCGACCCTCACCCTTACGGCGCCGCATTCTTCTGGGAGATCCACGTCCAAGGTAGAGGCCAGACGATCCCGGCCCAGCGCCTCCACCGACAGCTTCCACGATTTCACCATCTTATATACCTCCTGTGCGCATCCGGCTTCCCGTAGCCCGCCGTACGGGTCGGGAAGACGGAACCTGAATCCCGACCGCACGGCGGCCGGGCAACGCGCATTATCCGCGTTCGAAGCACTTCTTCAAAGTCGAGATGCTCGCGGCGGCCGTCACCTCCGGGCCCTCCGAAAAATCGAAGATCTCGACAGAGACGTATCCTCCGTAACCCGTTTCCTTCAGCGCCGCGGCGATGGGAGTGAAGTCGAGGGCGCCCATACCCGGACCTTTGCGGTTCGGGTCATTGGCGTGAAAGTGGACGAGGTTTCTTCCGCCTTCGAGCTTTATCGTCTCGTGAGGCGGCCGGCCCTCCGTCGCCATCGCCTTGACGTCAAGGTGCAGTTTAAACGCCGGACTCCCGACCTCGCGGACCAGCAGCGAGCCTTCGGCCATGGTGTTGACGAAATCAGTCTCCTCCGGACCAAGCGGTTCGAAGGCGATCGTCACGCCGGCGCGAAGCGCTTTCTCGGCCATCCCGCGGAACAGGTCCACGGCCAGACGCCAGGCTTCGAGATACGCCTGCGACGGCGCCAGGCGGCGATGTTTCGGGGAGCCGAAGACCATTATCCGGCCGCCGAGGTCGGAACAGAGGCCGGCGAGCGCTTCGATGTATTCCGCTGTCGCCCTCCGCACCAGCGCGTCGGGGGTGCAGATGTTCAACCCCTCCCTGCCTGACAGCAGCCAGTGCAGCCCGACTATTTCGACGCCCTCGGCCTCCGCCACCCTCCGGATCGCGCTCCTCCGACCGGGGAAAATCTCGCGGCAGTCCTCAGCCAGCGTGAACGGAGCGATCTCCACGCCATGGTAGCCCAAGGACCTTGCGTGCGCGAAAACGCGTCCGATCTCCCAGCCCTGGTACAGCTCATTGCAGATCGCGTACCTTATACCCACCTCCGCCTGCCTCCGGAGACGATAACCGTAATTGTGCGATCCGATGCAATATTCCACCCGCACTCAAACCGGTCGGTGCGCCGGCGGGACGGGAGCTGGTGCCCACGGCGTCGTCGGCGTTTACCGATGCACACCCCCCTTTCCCGGAAAAGAGCATTGCGCGGACCGCGCGACCGGAGCTTATAATAACCCTCGCGAATCGCCAGCGACATCACATTTCAGGCGGGCGGCTGGTGGAAATCCCAAGGGGAAGAAAATCGGCAGGGAGAAGCCGGAAGAACCTTCTCGGAGGCGAACGACATGGGCGAATACTGGACCGACCCGGGAAACTTCAGGTGCGCGCAGGTCGCGGACATCAATGACCCGGCGCAGGCGGCCGCAGCCGTACACGATCTCCGCCTGGCGGTGTTGTGCGTGCTCGATGCCATTCTGCGGCGGAGCGAGCGTGATCCGGGATACGGTTTCATAGATACCAAGCTCAGCCTGGTGACGGGCAGGGACTTTGATGCCGGAGACCCCGTCCGCGGGCGGGGCGCGATATACGGCTGGATACAGGGGCGCGGACTCGAGGCGCTGGCCGGTCATGACGAATGGATTCGCCGGCAGAGTTTCCTGCCGGCCGGGATACGGGAATCGTTCCACGGCAGGATATCGCGCGTCCTAGCCCGCGCCGTGGAGAGGACCGAGGCGATGCGCGCCCGCAACGGCGGCCATCTGTTCTTCATGATGTCGCCGGAAGGGGAGCCGCTGCGCCTGGACGTACGGGGCGTGCCGGAGCCGTTCGATCCGCCGCGCGAGGCGTCAAGCATGACGGACCTGTTTTACGTCAAGGGGCTCGCCGCCGCCGGCAGGATGCTCGGGAGGGAAGACCTGATCCGGAAGGCGACGGATATGGCCGTCCGCGTATGCGAAGACATACGCGCCGGCCGCTTGTATCTGGACCAGCAGCCCCTTGATCCCAGGAACCCGGCGCGCCCTGAGCCGGGCCGCTTCGGAAACGGCGGCCGGATGATAGCGATAGGCGCGGCCGCGCTGTTCCTCGACGTCACCGGCAAACGGGTCTGGGCGGAGACGGGCTTTGAATTCATCACCCACATGCTCGACCGCCACTCCAACCCTGCCGAAGCTCCCGCCTGCGCGTTCGGCCTCCCGTTCGACATGTGGGAATTCGTGGATGCCTCCGGCCGCCCGTGGGTCAGGGACGGCAGGCTCCTCTCCGATCCGGGCCACGCCACGGAATTCGTAGGGTTGGCCTTGAAGCTCATACGCTCCGCCAGGAAGACCAGAACCATCCCGGAAGGAGACTGCTCGTGTCTCAGCCGCTGCATGAAACTCCTGCCCGCCATCCTGAAGAGAAATTTCGAGAACGGATTCTCGCCACGCGGATTCGGCATCGTCAAGTCCTTCGATCTGATCTCCCGCAAGCCGCTCAATCCGCAGATGCCGTGGTGGAATCTGCCGGAGACGCTGCGCGCGGCAATCGAGGTGTGGGCGGAGACGGAGGGTGACACGAAGGAGGAAGCCGCGCGGATCGCGGCCAGGTGCTCGAACGCCTTCCTGAAATATTACGTCCGGAAAGAATTGAACCTGATGGCCGTTCAGACGCTGGAGGAGGACGGCAGCGTGGTGGATGTGATACCCGCGACGCCCGACGCCGATCCCGGCTACCACACCGGGTTGTGTCTCATAGACTGCCTGGATCTGCTCCCGGCGGCGTGAATCTCTACGCACCGGAGCGTCGGGGGCGGATCTGGTTGCGTCCGGCGGTCGTCGGGATGCGCCGGATGCGGCTCGATGGCGGCGGGTCCGCCTCCTCTCGCGCGCAAAAAAAAGGGGAATCGGCAGGACGCCGATCCCCCTCCGGCCCCTCTCTCCTCTCCCCCACCGTCAGGCCTTGATCTTTATGTCCACGCCAACGGGCATGTTGAGCTTGCCCAGGGCGCTGACCGTCTTGGCCGTAGGCTCGAGGATGTCTATCAGTCGCTTGTGCGTCCGGATCTCGAACTGTTCCCTGGATTTCTTGTCGGTGTGCGGGCTGCGCAGGACCGTATACCGCTCGATCTTCGTGGGGAGCGGTATAGGCCCGTGAACCTTCGCTCCCGTCGCTTTGGCCCGCTCGACTATGATTGCCGCCGACTGGTCGAGTATCTGGTGGTCGTAAGCTTCCATCCGAATGCGAATGCGGTTCGCCATCTGGTGCCCTCTCCTCCTTAACGCTTCAACGCCGCGGCGGATTGTACGGAAGGCCGGCGGACAGTCAAGAGCATGCGACACGAATCGGCGCCAGGCCGGTTTCCTGCGCTTGATTCCTTCCGACCGTTATGAACACTTCTGTTCTGCACGGCCGGTCTGTGTACGGTCGCCGTCCGGGCGCCGGCACGGACGGGCCCGTGGTGTCCCGCCAGCTCCAGGTCGGACGCCAACCCGGGAAGGGAGCGGGGGAGGAGCAGCGGGCGGCGCGGGACGGATCTTCGCCGGGGACGACCGCGCTTAGCGTGGCGGATATCAGCTACGGCCTTGGGCCGCACAGGGTATTCCAAGGCCTGCGATCCCAGGGACCTGCACCGCCAGCTCTGCAGTACCGGTTTTACCGGCCAAGGGGGAATTCACAATGGCTGTAGGGATGAATATTGCGTTCGAAGGCGCATGGACGGCGCTGGTGACGCCTTTCGGTAGAGACGGAAGTCCTGACTGGGCGGCTTTGGAACGCAACGTAGAGTTTCAGATCGGACAGGGCATAGCCGGACTGGTACCGGCCGGCACCACTGGGGAATCGCCGACGCTTACATGGGACGAGCACAACGAGGTAGTCGAAAGAGTCGTAAGGCTTGCCGGCGGGCGGGTTCCCGTTCTGGCCGGTACAGGGTCCAACTCAACGGCCGAGGCGGTGGAAGGGACGAAGCATGCGCGTGAGGCGGGGGCATCGGGCGCGCTGCTGGTGGACTGCTACTACAACTGCCCCTCCTCGCTGGAGCTTCGCGAGGAATACTACGCGGCGGTCGCCGACGCCGTCCCGGGCTTCCCCCTGGTTCCCTACGTGATCCCCGGCAGATGCGCAACCGTGCTCCTGCCGGAGGACCTTGCGATTTTAAAGGCCGCGAAACCCCAGGTGGCGGCCGTCAAGGAAGCCACCGGCGACCTCATTCGGATGCGCAGGACCCGCCAGCTCTGCGGCCCGGACTTCGCCATCCTCTCCGGCGACGACGACATGACGCTGAAGATGATACTGGACGAGGGTATCCGGGCGTCGGGGGTCATATCGGTCATGAGCAATATTGCGCCGGCGGCGGTGGCGGAGATGGTCCGGGCGGCCCGGGGGGGCGACGCGAAAAAGGCGACAGGGATCGTCGAGAAGCTCGATCCGCTCTTCAAACTCGTATCGGTAAAGACGGTCTCGGAAAGGAAGATGCCCTGCGGGAGCGCGGTGACGATCGAAGACAAGTTCCGGAATCCGGTCGGCGTCAAGACGATGATGGCCGGCCTCGGCACGATCGGTATCACCCTGAGGCGTCCGCTCGGGAAGATGCCGCGCGTCGGGGTGGAGACGGTGCGGACGGCCTTGAGGACGGTCTGGGAAAGATCGCCGGAAATCCTCGAACCTCTGGCGAAGTTCTACAGAGTTGACATCCAGGCGCGCTTGGCCGACGACAGGGGCTGGGAATCGCTGGCGCGATGATCTGCTCCCGGCCGGAGCCCCCGATCCGCTGCCCGATGCCAGACCGGAGATTCATCGCTCCGCCATACGTCCGGCGAGATGGACATCCGGCTTCAGACGCTTCCGCTGCAAGCCAGCAAGGTCCAATCGGTTGCGGGGGTAGAGGATCGTGGCGAACGCGGCGGGGAGGAGGAAAGACCGCCGATGGCAAACGTTATTTTCATATTGTCAGACAGCCTGAATCGCCACTTCCTGCCGATCTACGGAAATGATTGGGTCAGGGCGCCGAACATATCGCGGCTGGCGGCGCGGGGGGTGACGTTCGAACAGCACTATACGGCCTCGGCGCCATGCATGCCGGCCAGGCGCGACCTGTGGACCGGTTGCATCGAGTTCCCGTGGCGCCCCTGGGGGCCGGCCGAACCATACGATGAACTGCTGCCCCACCTGTGCCGCAACGCCGGAATCGCGACCCAGATGATTACGGACCACTATCATTACTGGGAAGTGGGAGGGACCGGCTACCATAGCGAGTTCGACGGTTGCGAGATGATCCGCGGACACGAGCATGACTACTGGGTTTCGGATCCGTGTCTGATCCTCGACGAGCCGCGCAGGCTATTGAAGGAAAGGCCGGGGCACGGCAAGGCATACCTGAAGAACCAGTCGCGCTTCGTGACGGAGGCGGATTTCCCTTCGCCGAAGACGATAGCGACGGCCTGCGAATGGCTCGACCGGAACCATGCCCATGGACCGTTCCTGCTGGTGGTGGAGTGCTTCGATCCGCACGAACCGTTCCACGTACCGCCTCCATACGACACGATGTACGGGCCGCCGGTGGAAAACGAAACCTATTGGCCCCGGTACGGAAAGGCCGATGCGTATGAACCGGAAGTCCTGCGTCGAATCAGGCAACTGTACGCGGGCAAAATAACCATGCTCGATACGTGGCTCGGCAGGCTTCTGGACAGGCTGGACAAGTACAGCCTCTGGGACGATACGCTCGTAATCTTCACTACGGACCATGGTCATTACCTGGGAGAGCATAACGCCTTGGGCAAGCCACACATCGGGGTATGGCAGACGCTTTTTCATATCCCGCTGATAATACACATGCCGGGCGGGCCGGAGGGTAAGCGTTCGCATGCGCTGTCTTCCGCCGTGGATCTGAACGCGACCATGTGCGATTTCCTGGGACTGAAGCGTCAGCGTCCTTCCCATGGCCGGTCACTCCTGCCGGTCCTGCGCGGTGAGAGGGATGCGGTCCGCGACTGGGCAGTGATGGGCTACTGGGGCCAGTCGGTCGGGATAACGGATGGGAAGTGGAAGCTGCATCAGGCTCCAGTGCCGGGCAATCAACCGCTGTTCATGTACGGCGTCCAGCTCCAGAGGCTCCGCGGCCACATCCCGCTGAAAGACGACGTAACTCCCGGACGTTTCATTTCTTATGCCCCAGATTCGATAGTACTGAAAAACCCCGCCCGCCTCGACTTGGGAGAGGAGCAACGACGGAGCATGCTGTTCGATATAACCAGCGACGAGGCGGAAATCCGCGACCTGATCGAAGATAAACTTGGGGAGACTGAGCGGATGAGGCGTATGCTCCGAGCGGCATTCGAAGAGATATCAATTCCCGAAGAACAATACGTGCGGCTGGGACTTAAGTGACTTCCCGGCAGAAAGAGAAATGGGGGCTTGAACGAGGCGGTTCTCCGCCAAAAGCACAAAGCATTATCAACAAATGGGTTGCGACCGATCCTCGTCCCGATTCTCGACATAAGGCCTTGTCAGGAATGGAGTTGCATTGCTTTGGCTGGCGGGCACGGTTGCTTCCCCGATCCGGGTCTGTATTTGTCTGAGAAAATGTACTATATTTTAAGTGGGGCTTCGGGATGAGGCGGGGCGGGCTTATCTGCCAAAGGGGGCAAGGATGCGCATGATCGTGAATGCACTCCCGCGGAGGAAGCTCCGTCGCGGAGGTTATACCATTGTCGAAATCCTCGTTGTGCTCGGGATAATGGCTATCCTGATGGGGATCGGGATGTATGGTTACACGGCGGTTCGCAAGTTGATCCGCATAAAAGTGGCCAAGGCGGATCTGGCGAAGATAAAGACGGCTATAGAGAAGTACAAACAAATATATGATAAGTGGCCGGGGAAACCTCGACAGATAGATGTAGAGGACCCGCCGGGATCGGGGAAGAAGATCAAGGTTCTGGTTTACGACGATGAGGGCAGCATATACGAAGATCTGACGACCAAGTACTCTCGCGGATGCATGCTGGCGGGGCTGGAGAAGGATAAGTCTATACCCGATCCGGAGAATCCAGACAGGCGCGTTCTGGTGGACCCTTGGGAGATGCCCTACTGCATCAGGATATACCGGGATGTGCTCGAGGTGTACTCGTTCGGACCGGATAAGACCAGCGACCTTGGCAGGGCCGAGGGCGACAGGCGGCTGCCGAAGCTGGAGAATCTGCCGCCGCCAGCCGCCCCGCCATATGATGACATAACGCCGTAGCCCGGTCTTCGAGGAAGGGACTTGGCCGGTCGGGAGGGACGAAGAGAAAATGCGCAAAGGTGGAGGTTATACTCTCCTGGAAGTTCTTACCGTTGTTGCCATCATAACGACGCTTGTAGGCCTCTGCCTGCCCGTCTACGCGATGTTCAAGCGCCACAGAGAGATAACCCGCGCGGAAAACGATCTCTCCAACGCCGTAATGGCCATAAGGATGCTGAAGGACGAATACGACTACGACGACGTGCTCGGCCTGGACGCGAAGGGGAACATCGTAGATACCCTCAACGAGACGATCTTTAAAGAACTGGATCCCAGCAACCCGGCATGGAAGGACACCTATACCCCTTACATCAATTCCCGGAGGCGACAATACTTTCCGCTGAGGGAACAGCACGTCAAGGAGATCAGAGGCGAGACCAAGGTGGTTGATCCCTGGGGCACTCCATATCAATACCGCGTCGAGGAGAAGGAAGTCGGCGGGACCACCTATTACGTTGAGAAGATATGGAGCTGCGGGCCGGACAAGGAGGATGGGACGGCCGACGACATGGTCCGCATACTCACGCAACGCGCGAAACGGAAGAGGTAGCGTAACGACGGGGCCGTCGCCCCGTCGCCGGCCGTGAACGCTCGGGGGAGGTGGCGGATGAGGAACGGCTCGGATGATCGGACATGTCCGCGACCGGTGAGACGCGGATTCACTCTCGTGGAACTCCTCGTGGTCCTCGGCATCATCGCTATGCTGATGGGTCTTATCCTCGGCGTGGTTTCGATGGTGAAGGGCGAGGCGAAAAAGACGGAAATGGCCACCCTGCTCTACGACATGGCCCAGGCGTGCGAGCAATTCAAGATACAGTACAACCAGTATCCCTGGCCGCCGCTGAAGGCTGATTGGGATGCGATAGAGATGAAAAAGGTCGCCAAGGAGCTCGACCCGGCCAATGACAAGTTGTATCCCGACTTTAACTTGGACGACGCGGAAAAGGATTACACGAAGCTCACATTCCGGATAAACAGATCGAAGATATCGTTCCTCAAGATACCGGACAAATTCCTGGATCCCAAAGACGGCAAGTTCATTGACATCTACGGAGAGGAGATACAGATCCGTCTGGACCCGACCAGCGGGACGCCCGTCATCTGGTCCAAGGGGATGAACAAGAAGGACGAGACATCGCCCTGCTACGATCCCGTGGCCAAGAAGTGGACCAGCCAGAACTTCGGAGACGATATAGTAAACAGGTAGCTGGTCCGGGACATTCCCCTCTTCCTTCTGGCCTCCAGGCTTGGGCACAGGCCGTACCTGCAAAAGTCTCCGGCGGATCGGGGATGCCGATCCGCCGTTGCGTTCCGCCGGCGTCCTGCGGATTCCCTCCGCGCCTCTCCGGCCACTCGATCGTCATCCGCACTCGCGACTGTATACCCCCGCAGCCTTGCCGCGGAGCCGGTTGCGCTGTTGGCCCGCCGGGGCGGCTGCCAGAGAGGACGCAATGGGCGGTCGCGGGGAGATCGCGCGCAGGTCCGCCTCCGGCGCTCTCTGAAAGTCGCTTGGGGTAAAAATCGCGAGAAATGCTAACCGGCGGGAGCGTGTTTGCTCTGGAGGGCTGGGGTAAGTCCCATCGCCGCCCGCGCAAATCCCCCTATCGTCCGGGGACATCGCAACCGGCTTGGATATCGGGCGTGGGTCTTGAAGTTTTCTGAAAAACGGATTAGAATCAGGTTTCATATATTGGGAATGATGGCGTTTTGTTTCCGGGGCGGTGGGCACGGGGAGCCGGTAGGCCCGAGCCGCAGGCAGGCTCCCGTACCGCGGGGCCGTTCTCCCGGCGCCGGAGCCCGGTCGCGGGCGTTCTTTCACGCCGCGGGAAGGGGGCTGGATTTCGAGAGCGGGAGGGGTACATGAGCGAATCGAACGCCTTCAACTCGAACATGTATCTACCGTTCGAGAAGGGCCTGCACGAGCTCGATGTACAGATACGGAGGCTGGAAGAGCTTTCGAAGCGCAACAACATGGACTTCGGCGAGGAGATCAGCAACCTTGCCCGCAAACGCGAGGAAATGGCGAAGGAACTGTTCTCCCGCCTGACCCCCTGGCAGAAGGTCCTTGTCGCGCGCCATCCGGCCAGGCCTCAAACGCTCGACTACGTCGGGGCCATGTGTGAGGAGTTCATAGAGCTCCGCGGCGACAGATGTTTTGCGGACGACCGGGCCGTTGTCACCGGCCTGGCCCGGATCGCCGGCCGTCGCATCATGGTAGTCGGCCAGCACAAGGGCAGGGACGTGCGCGAACGCAACGCCTGCAATTCGGGCTGCCCACACCCGGAGGGGTACCGGAAGGCCATCCTGAAGATGCGGCTTGCCGAGAAATTCGGACTTCCCATCGTGTCGCTTATAGACACCAAGGGCGCGTTTCCCGGCATCGGCGCGGAGGAGCGGGGGCAATCCCGCGCCATCGCCCAGAACCTGCAGGAGATGTCAGTGCTCCGGACACCCATCGTCTGCGTGCTGATAGGCGAGGGCGGCTCCGGTGGGGCCTTGGGCATCGGCGTCGGCGACAGGCTCCTGATGCTCGAACACGCCTACTACTCCGTCATCACGCCCGAAGGCTGCGCCGCCATATTGTGGAAGGATCACGAGAAAAAGGAGGAGGCGGCTGCCGCGCTTAAACTGACGAGTGCCGATCTCAAGGCCTTCGGCGTAGTAGACGAGATCGTCCCGGAACCGGTCGGAGGTGCCCACAGGGACCCGAAACAGATGGCCGAAACTCTCAAAGCCGCCATCGTGCGCCACCTCGACGAACTGGCGCGCATCCCCATGGACCAGCTGGTAGCGGCACGCTACGAGCGGCTCCGCAAAACGGGCGTCTGGCGGATCGCGCAAGCGGCAGGCGTGGAGGTCCAAGAGACCGCCCGCGCCAAGTGACCGCTATGGCCGCGATATGCGGGCGAAGTACGTGAGACCGGCGCCTCGCCGGGCGGAAGCGGGGCGCCTGGCTGCCGCCCCGGGCGTTGCGGCCTCGCGTATCGCAAGGGGCGTCCCTCGCCGGCGTGGAACCTGTTCCGATCACACCTCTCGAACGATGCGCTCCGTCAGAGTATCCGTTTCGTATATTAATTTTCATCCGGGCCGCAGCCTGTTTCCCGGTGTACGCCGTCGCCTGAAAAAGGCCGGCGAATAAATGGACAAGGCGCGCTTTTTATGGTGGGCAGGGCACGAGGGGCTTACCGTGATCCTCCCTCCGGTGTATAAATAGGGCGAAGGGCAAATAACCTCCCTGAAACGTGCGTCCACTGCTTGCGGGGAACGAGCTTGGAAGCGGCAGATGAACGGCGACGGACCGGTACGCCGGAAGTTTACAGCGGACCGGGACCACCGCCGGTTCGGGTAAGGAAGGAGGTCGGATCATGCACGCTGCGAAGATCGCAGGCGCGTGCGCGTTGATTCAGATTCTGGCGTTTCCTGCGACGGCCTTTGCCGGCGAGGCGCCGAAGCAGGAAGAGAAGAAGCAGCCGCCCCCGGCGAAACAGGAGCCCAGGAAGGCAGACACCCCGGAACCGCCGAAGATAGAGCCTGTCCCTGAGGAGGAGAAGCGGAAGCTCCTCGACGGGGAGACTCCGGAGCAGAAAAAGCTCTGGGCCG
>JAOACM010000134.1 GCA_026417845.1 Planctomycetota bacterium
GTGCTGTGGCGCCCAAGGTGCCGCGGAGTCCGGCCCGAACCGTCCGGCGGTTTGTGGCAGGCTCTAATCGTCTATCCGGAAACCTCCGGCGCGCAGCTATACGCTCAGCGGGTCCTGCTGCCCGGCAGGAAGTTTTTGGATAGGCACTGAATCCTCCTCCAGTTCAGGGACATCGCAACCAGCTCCGAAGACGGGTCTGGATGCGCAAGGTTGCGTCTTCGGCCGGACGGCAAACCCGCGTGACCTTTCGCAACGTTTCAGAGCCGCGTCCCGGGCCGATGTGACAGGGGCGTCGGCGGGACCGCCGATCCGGCGCGATCATCCCGGCGCGAGAAGGAATTCCGCCAGGTCGCCGGCGAGCGGGGAAACGTCAACGTCGTCTATGCGGTCCCAGAAAGGCTCAAGGCGGCGGCAGACGAGGCGGCAACGGGGGCCGAGCCGCGCGGCCAGCGCCTCGATTTCGGGGGCGGGCGTCGTCCTGTGAGAAACCTGAAGCAGCAGGACGCGGATATCTGCGGGAACATCGCATTTCATGAGATCCGCGGATTCGACCTCCGACAGGAACGCGCGTGATACGAGGTAGCCGTCGAGGTCTATTGTTTTCCCGGCGCCGCCTTCCTGAGCGGCCGCCGATGCCGCGCGTCCGGCGCCGCCAGCGTCCCGCGGCATAGCGCCTCCCGACGCGGCCGATCCGGAGTCGTTGCCGGGGGGAGGATCGCCCCATGTCGGGGGCGCAACGCCCGGAAGGGGGGCTGATACCCGGCCAGCCTTAGACCCGGGACCGCCGGATCCCGTGGGTCGGGGTTCGCTGAAAGTAGCCCTTATCAGGGACCTCTGTCGCCACTGTCGTGCCTGGGCGGCACCGGACACGACGGGCGCGATGGCGGCTATCGCGCTGATGCCGCTTATCCCCGCCGCTGCGCGCAGGGCGATGGCGGCGCCCATCCGCAGGCCGACGACGGCCAGCGGGCGCCCAGGCTGCCATTCCCGCGCCGCACTGCACACGGCCGCCAGGTCTTCCTCCAGCTCCGAAAGCCGGTCGAACGCCGCGTATCCGCCGCCGGGACGGACGTCGGCGCACGGCGACTCGCCCGTCCGGCGATAGTCGAAGCGGACCGCCGCCGCGCCGCGCCGCGCAAGTTCGCGCGCAAGCAACGTCAACGCCCCGTAGGCGCACTTGCGCTCCTCCATCAGAGAAGTAGCGAACACGACAACAGGCGCGCCGCCCGGCGCATCCCCGGCCGGATGGTGCCTGAAGCAATACAGCGGGCCGCCCGGCGTAATGAGGAAGCCCGCATCCTCGCGCTCCGCCATCGTGTCTTCCGCCCCTCCGAATGTGCACCTTGTCGCTGCGCGCCGATCCGCCGCCGCACGAGTCCATGGGAAGCCCGCCTCAGGCCCGGAAAAACCGGGGGCCGCGCGCCCGAAAACGGAGGTCAGGCGCCACCCTGCCCGCTCCCGGCACCGGCGCCCAGCTTCCGCCGGACGGTGTCGGCTATCGTCGAGACCGTTGCGAATCTGCGTCTGTCGAACTCCTCGTCTTCAAAGGAGCAACCGAAGACCTCTTCGAGCGCCACGACGATCTGAAACAGCGAAACCGAATCGGGAACGTGCGTTTGCATCAGGTCCTCACCGTCGCCTATGGATGCCGGATCTATCTTCAAAAAAAGACGCTCGACGATCATCTCCTTTATCCGATCCTCGATGCGCTTCCCGCCGGTCACCGGCGCAACCCCAGCCGCCGTGGAAACTGCGGGCCGCGCAGCCGTCGCTGGCGCCGGCGCGGCGGGGGATATCTGTCCGGCGGGCGTCGCGGACGGCCCGGGCATCCCGACAGGCGCGGATGCTTCCGCCGCAGCCGGCCCCGGAACCGCGGCCGGTCCCGGAACTGCGGCCGGTTTCAGAACCGCTGCCGCCTCCGGCGCCGCTGGAGCGGTGGATGCGGCGGGAGATGCGGTCGCCGCCGCGCCTCCACACGGCGGCTTGAGCTTTCCGCGAACGATATCCGCTATGGACGCAACCGTCCGGAACTTCGACACCTCGAACTCAGTATCTTCGAAAGAGCATCCGAAAAGTTCTTCCAGCCCTATAACGATCTCGAAGAGCTTGACCGAATCTATGCCGAGGGTCGAAAGGAGGTCCTGTCTATCGCCGATCCCGGACGGATCGGTCTGGAGAAACAGCCTTTCCACTATCATCCGCTTGATCCGGTCTTCTATCCTCTCATTCGTCACCAGAGCATCCTCCGACATCGGATCGCGCAGTTTTTTGCCGCCCCCTGTATCGGGACACGGTGAATGGAGCCCATCCGTTCGCGCAGTTGCCGGCTCGGCTCGTGCGCGCCGCCAGTAGCAGCCTGTGCCTGAGAGCGGCAAACAATTACCGGATCACTGCCCGACCTTCGCGGCATCCAGAGCGCGCCTCCACCCGGCCGCTATTTCATCGAGCAGCGCCTCGCGCTTCCCGTCCACGATCTTGAATTCGGGATGCACCTCGCACCACTCCAGGCACCGCCGCACGCCCTCGTGCAGCCTTATCTCAGGCTGGAACGCCGGCACGAGCCTTCGGATCTTCGTGCTGTCGAACAGGACGCTGTTAGCCTTGTCTCCCAACCACGTCGCGGCCAGTTCGGCATCGAACCTCGCCACGAACTCCGCCGTCACGCCGACTATCTCGACCTTCCTGCCGAGCGCCTCGCCGACCGTACGCAGTATGACCTCCCAGGTGTGCGCCTCGTCCCCGGCTATCTGGAACGGCTGTCCTATGGCGGCCGGATGTCCCATGAGCCCGCAGAATCCGACGGCGAAATCCTCATTATAAGTCAGCGTCCATACGACCTGCGGAGGGCAGATCATCGGTTTCCCCTGGAGTATCCTGTGGGCTACGTTCCAGTTCGATCCGGTCGGACCGGGGATCATCGAAAGGCCGTAGGTATACGCAGGGCGTACTATCGTGACGGGCGTCCCTCTCTCCAGATAAGCACTCATGCACACCCGCTCCACTTCTATCTTCCCCTGCGAGTATTTCCAGAAAGGGTTCCTGAGCGGCGTGCTTTCCGTCACCCAGATCGAAGCGGGTGGCTTCTGGCAGGCGCTTGTAGAGCTTATGACTACAATCTGGCCGCAGCGTCCTTCGAAGGTCGAGAGCAGGGTTTCTGTGTCCGCGGCGTCGTATGCCAGAAAGTCGGCCACGACGTCATAGGTTTCCTTCCCGAAGGCTTTCCGGAATCCGGCTGCGTCCTTTCTGTCGCCCTGGATCTGGCGCACCTCCCCTGGAAACTCCGCCGGCCTTTTTCCGCGATTGAACACGTGTACCTCGTGCCCCAGTTCCAGGCTTTTTCTGACGCATGCCGAACTGATCACCCCCGTTCCACCTATGTAGAGAACCTTCAGCCGCCCCATCCGGAACATCCTCCGTTCGATTCCAGGAAACTCCTCCCGTCCATCCCAATCGCGCCTCGTAATTGTTTGCCGTGCCATATACTGGGGCGCGGCGGCATAGGAGTATTATTTGCAGTAGCGCCATTGCTGCCTCCCTCGGGCAGCACTACAAATGGCAGCCGCACATTCTGAACGCGGCAAACAATTACCGCGCATCCGTCGCGATCTCCGCAGGCCTCCCATCCGTCCGGACCGTCCCGCGCCGCACATGCCACCCCGGCAGTCCGTCGTGCTCACGCGCGGCCGGTCTCCTGCGGGCTCTTGCGTCGCCACGATACTTCAGGCCCCTCGCGCTTCTGCGCGCGGGGCGGGGGATACCCACCTTCCCGCGCATCGTCACGGGCCGCGCGTGGGCCGGTATCCCTCCACAGGCCCCACCACTTTACTGCCCCGGCGCCGCCGGAAGCCCCTCTATGACGACGGTGTCGCCGGAAGGTTCCGAATTCTCCGGCGGCTCGAACGGATACCTGGCGTCGGGTTTAAGACGGAGGCCGCCGGACAGCACGATCCTGCCGGAGGCAGGGTCGTACTGTCCCGTACCGAAGGCGACAGCCCACAGTGGAGCATTTACATCGCCCTCCGGAGTAACATCAACCCACTTGTTTTCCCGGAGCAGGAACGCGAATATTTTTTTCTGCGGAGTCAGTCTGCCGGCAGGATCAGGAGATGCTCCACCCAGCAGCAGGATCGCATCGCAGGCAGGGATGTAAAAGGCCTGTGCGCCGATCGCAGGTGGCGGGATCGCTCCCGATACCCGGAGTTTTTCCCATCGCAGGACGGAAAGACCCAGCGCATATACATCGGCAGAAAACTCAGGCTCGCCGCCCGGCTCCTGCGGCGGAATTATCCCTCCGAAAATCAGGTATCTGCCGCGACCGGGATCGAGGGTTCCGGCGGCGCCGACAAGGTCGGGCGCCGGGCCGCCGGCATGTCCGGCTGTCCACCACGGCGCGGGACGCATCGGGAGCGTCCACACCGCCGGAGCCGGGTCGCGCCTCCACGCGCCGTCCCTCTCGATCCCTCCGCCGACCAGGAAGAGGCGGCCTTCGCCGGAATCGAGGAAGGCGTTGGCGCAGAACTTGCCCCGCGGCAGCCTGTCAAGTTCCCACTGGTGCGTCGGCGCCAGTATCTCCCATGCGCCGGGGTCCGTCGCCTTCCTCCAGAGCGGCCAGGCCCATGCGTCCCGCCGTATCTCGCGTATCCACCGTCCGCCGGCTTTAACTCGCGATGCGCCGCCGCAGAAGACGAACAGATCGTGTCGCCGGAGGTAAACGGCCGCACCGGCGCCGTGGCGCGGGCCCGGCCCGACAGATTCGGATATCTCGCGGGAGCCGGCCAGGCGGCGCCAGGAGAGGTCGACGAGCCTGAATTCCCACAGGTCTCCCAGCGACTCGCCCGATGCGCCGATACCGCCGTATAGCAGTATCCGGTTGCGGCGCGTATCGAGCGCCGACACGGCCATCCCGCGCGGCTCGGGCCCCGTCGCGATCTCCTTCCCATCGCCGGCTGCAGGCCTAGGCCCGGCGGGCACGGCCGCGTATGCACGGAGCTTCAGCGTGCTGATATCGCAGCGCGGACCCGGCAGCAGACAGCCGGCGGGAAGCAGGAGCATTGCCGCTACGGCAGGCGCGCGGGCCATGCAGAGGAGGGGCCGGACCCGGCCCCCGGCGATGTGTACCCGCGCCAGGTCCGGGCCCGGACGCAACGCCGCACCGCCGACGCTCATCGCGTCCTCCCAGGCAGCCTCGAAGGCAGCCAGCGGAAGAAGAAAAAGGCCGTCGCGCCAAGGAACGGGACCACCGCGACCCAGAACCGCCACGAGCGCCACCATCCGCCGGCTCTCGGATCGCCTATCCGCTCGCGATAGGAGGCAAGAAACATCCCCCCCCAGAAAGTAAGCGCCAGCGCGCAAAGGCCCGCGATACCAACCAGAACCGTCCACCGGAACGGCGCGCTGGTCCTGCCCATCACGGCGAACCACCTGGCATCCAGCACTTTCCAGCGATCGCCTTCCTTGAGCACGGTAAGGGCCGTGGAGGTATCGTCTTCTATTGTGCGCAGACCGCTGTTGCGGGAGCGCGGATATGCCCGGTACCTGAGCGTTACGCCGACCGCCAGTTTCCCGTCGCCGGCGGCCTCGGCAGACAGGATGTCCGAAAAACAGAATTCCACGTACCTGAACGTCCTGATCTCATTCCTGAAGGCATCGAGGATGCGCTGTCGGCCGTCCTCTCCGATCCTGGCGGAGAGCACCGAGCGCAACCGATCCTCGCTTCCGTCGAGGAAGGCGCGGGCCAGTTCCGCGAGCGTCTGATGGATACCGCGGCGATCCTCTCCGGAAAGCTCTTCGCTCCCTGCCTCTGCGCCCGCGCCATATGACGGCCGTCCGGTCCCATCGGTTCCTCCGGCACGGAACTCGCCGGCTCCGATGATCCCGACCGCGCCGATCAACGTGGCCGCGATGACAAAAAACGCCGGCGGACTCCGCGATGATATCCGGCGTACAGGATCGGCCGCGGCGGGATGTCCGAATGCTATCATGGCTTCTAGCCGCCCCCGGCGGACCCGTTGTCTGATCCGTCCCCACCAGACCCACCGTTTGCGCCGTCGCGCCCGGACGCGGCGCCGCATCCGGAGAGGGGATATATTCCAGAGGCGCTATCTTTCCCGGACGCGCTTCCATTCAAGGCCGCGACGCACTCGCCGGAGGCGCCGGATCCACCCGCCGGCGTTCCGTTGCCTGCGCCGGACCCGGCAATTCCAGATACCAGCTTGCCCCCCTCGTCGGCGAAGCCGGAAGCGCTGCTTATCGGCGTGCCCGTACCCCCGCTCGATGTGCTTTCGGCCGCCCCGCCTCCGTGCGCCACGGTACCCCCTGATCCCGCTCCGCTCTCCTCCCGCAGGAACGTCTCGCGAATGTCCTGGAGGGAATGTTCGGTGGCGAGCAGCCCGCGAATAAGGCTCAGACGCCGGAAAACGGACTCGTCGTAGAGGCGGTAGCCCGATGCGGTCCTTCGCGCCTCCCGGACGATGCCGAGCTGTACGTAGGCATGCAGCGTCTTGCGCGATATCCCCGCGC
Organism: Planctomycetota bacterium; assembly: GCA_026417845.1. Classification (GTDB taxonomy): domain Bacteria; phylum Planctomycetota; class SZUA-567; order H5-PLA8; family CALKMO01; genus CALKMO01. The sequence goes on from JAOACM010000134.1 coordinate 6,520, forward strand.
GTTTCGCTACCTCCCCAGCCTTGTACAGCCTTTCAGCCATCCGCCGCATCTCCTGGCCGCGCCGAACAACACGCAAAACATGGAATAATCCGCCGGCGTTCCCCGCTCCTTGCGGAGGAACCGAAGCGGCAGGAGAGGGAAGCGCCCCTGCAAAGCTCTTATAGTCCCGTCCGCGCCCCAGTCAAGGACCGCGAGCCTTGAGCGAGCGAACGATCCGTCACGGCGTCGCTTGACGCGGCCGCGGCGCGGAGTACAAAGCGCCGGACGGTTCCGTCCACGCGTGGCTTCCGCTTCAAGCGCACCCTTGGCGGCCGCCAGGACCTTGACGGTTCCGTCCACGCGTGGCTTCCGCCGCGAGCGTCGGTGGAGGCAAGCCACGGATGTGTACATCTGAGTGTGCGGAGAGGACGTCCGCGCGAAAGGGGGGCAGTCGCACCCGCAACCCGGAGGAAATAGCTGCATGGAAATGCTCGATTACCTGAAGAGGCATCCGCTGTTTGAGGAGATGAGTGACGAGAACCTCAAGGTTATCGCGGATGGCGTGGAGGTCCGGAGCTACGCCCCGGGCGAGCTGCTGATAGAGGCCGGCAGGCCGGGCGTGGCATTCGGGATCCTGATCGGCGGGCGCGCAGAGGCCGTGATCGGATTCGGCACCCCGGCCCGCAGGCGCCTGGGTCTGATCGGCGAGGGAGAATGCTTCGGCGAGATATCGCTGATGACCGGCGAGTCCACGTCCGCCGACGTGGTGGCCCTGACCGACGCCAGGGCCATGCTGATCCCGGAAAGCCTCTTCTACCGGACGATCCCGGCCAACAGGAAATCGGTACAGTACCTGTCCCGGCTCATAGCCAGGCGCCTGCGCGCGCGTGACGAAGCCGAGGCCGGCGCGGAGAAAGAGCGGCGCGAAGCCGCAAGGCCTTCCTACGCCTTCGGCGCCTCCTCGCCCATGCGGATACTCGTCCTTAACTGCGGCAGTTCCTCGGTCAAGTACGACTTCTACGATACCAGCGGCGAGGAGCCGCTGGCAGGAGGTCTGATCGAACGTATCGGCACCGACCAGGCCAGGCACGTCTACCGGACGCCGAAGGGGAAGTTTGAGGAGCCGCTGCCGAACGCTGACCACGCAGGTGCTATAAAGGCCCTGGCCTCCGCGCTGACCCACCCCGATCGCGGCGTCATGAAGTCGCTGGACGAGCTTTCCGTCATCGGGCACAGGGTCGTCCACGGCGGCAGCAAGTTGAACGCCCCGACGATCATAGACGAAAAGGTCAAGGCCACGATCCGCGAGATGTGCGCGCTGGCTCCGCTCCACAACCCCGTCAATATGGTCGGCATCGAGGTCTGCGAAAAGCTGATGCCGGGCAAACCCCAGGTGGCCGTATTCGACACCGCCTTCCATCAGCGGATGCCGCCGTACGCGTACCTCTACGCCGTGCCTAAGGAACTCGCGGAGAAAAGCGGCGTCAGGCGGTACGGCTTCCACGGGACTTCGCACGAGTTCGTTGCGCGCGCGGCCGCGGCCCACCTCGGCAGGCGATTCTCGGATCTGAGGCTGATCACCTGCCACCTGGGCAACGGCGTCTCGATGGCCGCCGTCCAAAACGGCCATTCGGTGGACACCACCATGGGTCTGACCCCGCTGGAGGGCCTGGTGATGGGCACCAGGTCGGGCGACATAGACCCCGGCATCCTGCTGCACCTGATGCGGACCGAGGGCATGTCGGCCGAAAAGCTCGATGAGCTGCTTAACCGCAAATCGGGCCTGAAAGGGCTGTCCGGAATATCGCACGACATGCGCGAGCTGGAAGCCGCTGCCGAGAGCGGCAATCGCGATGCACGGATAGCCATCCAGGTCTTCTGCTACCGGATAAAGAAGTATATCGGAGCCTACATGGCCGCCATGAACGGCGCCGACGCGATAATATTCACCGCCGGCATAGGTGAAAAAAGCCCCGTCGTGCGCGGGATGGTCTGCCACGGACTTTCCTCGCTGGGAGTTCTCATAGATGACGAAAAGAACTCCAGGACCAGGGCATCCGCGGGCCAGGTCGTGGATATCTCCGATCCGGAATCGCGCGTCAAGGTGCTGGTGATCGGCACCGACGAGCAGCGCATGATAGCCCGCCAGTCCGTTCAGGCCCTGGGCCAGTACGACCTGACCCAGGCGCTCCGCAAACACACCGACAGGCCCATCCCCATAGGGGTCTCTGCCCACCACGTCCACCTGACGAAGGAGCACTTTGAGGCTCTGTTTGGAGCGGGCAGGCAGCTCACCCCGCACGCCCCGCTCAGCCAGCCCGGCCAGTTCGCATGCAAGGAGCAGGTGACGCTGGTCGGCCCGAAGTCCAGGATCGAGCGCGTCCGGATCCTCGGACCGTTCCGCAAGGAAAGCCAGGTCGAGATATCGCGCACAGAGGAGTTCAAGCTGGGCATTGACGCCCCCATCCGAATGTCGGGCGACGTAAAGGGATCGCCCGCCGTAACGATCGAGGGCCCCGCCGGGACGGTCCATCTGAAAGAAGGCGTTATCTGCGCGATGCGCCACATCCACATGTCGCCGGAGGACGCGCTGGAGTTCGCCCTGCGGGACAGGGACGTGGTGCGGGTGCGCGTCGAGGGGCCCAGGTCGCTGATATTCGGCGATGTCATGGTGCGCGTGCATCCCGATTTCAGGCTGGAACTGCATCTGGACACCGACGAGGCCAACGCGGCGGAGATATCCCAGGGCGCCGTCTGCTACCTGGACTCGATCCAGGAGCGCCGCGGGCAGGGTTTATAATCCAGTCGGGACAATCCAACCCCGAACTAAGTTGCGGGGAAGGGCTTTGTTGCACAATTAAAATCAACTGCCCGCGAAAAGGCTAAAGTTGGGAGTGGATTTGGACGATAGTGGTAACCGGGAGGAGGGTTACCACTATG
>JAOACM010000135.1 GCA_026417845.1 Planctomycetota bacterium
ATAAGAGACAGGGTCGGTCCCATGCCGGTCATCGGCGGAACAGGCGGAACAGCAGGGCAGGTCGTGCTTCGCGCGGCAGGCAGACTTTTTCTGAAACTGGCGCCCGTACTTGCCGTGGCCGGCTTCGTGGTTTATGCGGTGTGGGCGCTGTACTTGGAGCCGCTCAGGCGGGAGAGGGAACGCGTCGAGGAGCTCCGGCGCGCGATCGGAAGGCTGACGCTGGAGGAACGTGTTGCCCAGATCGTAGTAACGGGCCAGAGGTACGACAGGTCTCGCGCCGCAACGATGACCACTATACGGTTTGTCGAGGTTGATGCTGACGGCGATCCGATCGGCCTTCCGCGCGAGTATACTATCGAAGGCGATGTGGCATACTTCGACGGACTGGTCATAAAATTCGAGGACAGCTACGTGGAGAAAGGAGACCCGAAGCGCGGCAGGGCGCTTTTGCTGCTCAGGCGCATATTCGGGGAGCGCCAGAAGCCCGAGGACGGGTTCGAGCTGGACGCCGTAGGTTCCTGCCCGGCTCCGTACCGCGGCTCGCGGCCGATAGGCGGTTTCGAGCGCGAGCTGTTCGCCAGGTTCTGGGAACTGGCCCTTGATCCGGCAAAGGCAAAGGCCGCCGGTGTGCGCGTGGCGCAGGGCGAGGCGGTCTACAAGCGGATGGAACCCGGCAAGCTTTACATCTTGAAGATGCGCACCACCGGTGAGCTTTCCCTCTATGTTGAAAACCTACCCGCCGCCGTCAGAGACCTGCACGTAGCAAAATGACAGGGGCCGAAAATCCGGGAAGGTATCCTTCGGCGTAATTGTTTGCCGCACGGCTTCGTCGCACGGCTTTGGTGGACAATAAGTTGAGACACGCCATTCCGATGGCGGCATTTGCGCGTAAAGTATTTTTATACAAGGACTTGCGACTTTAATTGTGCGACAAGGCCCGCTACATCCCTACGCGCCGGTGATAGACCCACCATTCTACGGCCAGCAGGAGCAGCAGGGCGAACGCCAAGTGTCGCCATATCTCGCGGCTGGACTCTTCGTCCGCAGCTCTCGACTCGATGGCCCTGTCGGGCAGTTCGATCTTTTTCCCGGCCGCCACATTCGACTCAGCCCCATCCGCCAGGTTAACAGCAAACACGCGCCGTCCTTCTCCCCGTCCGGGAAGTTCGGCGGTGTAAATGCCGGCCCGCCAAGTGTCGCGGAAGAACGTCCTGTTTTCCGCCGACAGTTTAAGCTGCGTCTTTCCGCCAGACGGATCGGTAACTTCCACCTCGCCGGCATCCTTCGACTCCGGTGGGAACACTATCGGATCCCCTGTGCGCAGGACGGTCGCCCGGTGGCGTGGCGATCCTTCCACCAGCCACAGGAGCGCGTTTCTCATGAAGATCGGGAAGGAGGTTCTGAGCGGCCAGTTCGAATCGAGCGGATCGAAGGCGACGGCGACAATCCGCATGCGGTCGGTGTCCATGGCGCTTATGAGCGGGAAGTCCCTGGCCCAGGCGAGTTCTCTGGCGGATCGGGGAGCGGATAGCCTGATCGCCTTCGCTATGTCCACGTTGCCAAGGTTTACAAAGCGCATGACGGGGTGTCCATCGTGCCAGTCTTCAACCTGCGGGGCCTTCTCCCCCTCCAGAACTCCTCCGGCCCTGTATCCACCGATCGGCGGCGCCGCCCCCAGAAACAGGGCGCAGCCTTCCGGGAACTGCGGCGGGGCGCAACCGTCGAAGATCGCCGCGTCATATCCGTCGAGGACAGCCGGCCCCCTGGCCTCCCATGCCGCTCTGAACGCTTCCGGCGTCGTCCGTTCGAAGGAAAGCATCTCCATGCCGGAGGCGATCCTGTCGAGGAAGTAGTTTCCTGCGGTCACGGTCAGGACGCGCCCGCCCGCATCCGGGCTTACGAATGCCCATGCCTGATCGTCGGCCGCAAGCATGTCGCCCGGCGTCGTCAGCGCGATCCGGACTATGCCCGAGGCGCCAGGTGGAAGTCTGAACACTTCGATCGAACGCCAATCTCCCTCCGGAGCGAACGATTCCGCGCCCTCCAGACCGCTGCCGCCGCCTAGCCCTCCAGTACGCGGCGGGGCATCTCCCCCTGCCGCGCGCCCGCGCGCGGCCAGCTCGACCGTCTTCCCGCCAATCGGCCGGCCGTCGAGAAATATCTCCAGCACGGACCTGACCGGCCTGGCACCGAAATTTTCCGTCATTACGAACACCTGGGATTCCGCCGTTGCGCCGCCCGTCCCACCCTTCGGCCGCACGAACCGCCTGCGCACGGATATGCCGGTTATGCCGGCGTTTCCGCACTCATCCGGTCCCCCTCCGTATGAAACGAACTTGAAGACCCTGCCGGCCATCGGGGGGAGACGCGAGGCGTCCGGCAGGCGGAAAGCTCCGTCGGACAGCAGCAGTATCTCCGCCCTCGGATTGCCCTCGCACATCGAAGCGCACGCGCGCAGCGCCCCGGCGGCGTCGGTTCCCATATCGCGCGCCTCGATGGCCGATATGATGGCCCGGAGCGATGCTCCGTCGGAAGAGAAGCCGGAGGTAAGCACGCGGATCTCGGAATCGAAGGCCACGACCGCCATGGCGTCGCGCTCCGACAGGTCGCCGGCCAGCGCCAGCGCGTCGGCCCTGGCCGCCTCGATGCGGGTCCGTCCGCCCGGAGCGTCCCTGGTTTTCATGCTGGCGGAAGTATCCATGAGAAGCACGATCTGCCTGCCGGCGGTAGCGCGCAGGTTCATGCCGGGCCTTGCCAGCGCGAAGGCCAGCAGCGCGACGGCTATCATCTGCAGGATCAGGAGTAGCGAGTATCTGAGTCTCTGGAAGGGAGCGTTCGCCTGCAGGTCCCGTATGACGCGCCGCCACAGGAGCGTGGAGGACACCACGATCTCCTCGCGCCTGAGTTTCAGAAAATACAGCAATATTATCGGAACGAGGACGGCAAGCCCCGCAAGACCTATGGGCGCAACAAAGTTCATGCGCGTGTGGTCTCCCCTTCGAACCTGTCCGAAAGCCTGCCGCCACGAAGCTTGCGGCTCAGAATCAGCCTCGCGGCGGGGGATGTTCCGGGACAGGCTCTTTACCGGCGCATCCGGCCGGGCGGGCGCGCGGAAAGATACATAGGCCCGGTCGTTCTCTTCCCGTTCCTCCTTCCGGGGGCATCCTGCCCGCCTCCGGGCATCGGCAGCGGCATCTGAGTGAGCGCTGGGTTGGATGTGCGCCACGCGCGAGGCGCCTGACGCTCCGTCCGATCCGGCCGGCGCGCCGCCGGGGGCCGGTCCCCGCTATCTGACCAGTCCGGCCGAGCGCAGGTACTCGATAACGAGCCGCTCGAACGGCGTCGTCGTGACCGCCGGAACATAGGATATGCCGCGGCTCGAGCAGAAATCGCGCAACGAGGCTCTGAATCCCAGCACCGCCTTCCGGTAGCTTTCCAGCGCCCTGCCGCCTGCCGATATCTCGACTGACTCGCCTGTCTCCGAATCCACGAGCCTGACGTCGCCTGGCAGAACGGGATCCACCTCCTCCGCCGCCATCACATGTATGACAAAAGTATCCATCTGCCGTGCGGCCAGCGCCTTGAGCGGCGCCTCGAACCCTTCCGGGTCCAGCATATCGCTTATCGCAACGCATATGCCCGGGCGCGGGTTTTCGGCCAGAAAATATCTTGCGGTGCGGGCCAGACTGGTTTCCCCGGAAGGCTCCAACCGCTCGAGGAACCTCAGCAATCTGTATATCCGCCGGCCCCGGAGCGGCTCCAGGCCTTCCTGAAGGCCGTCCGAGAACGCGCGGACGATCACCCGGTCCATTTCCGCCAGCGCGATGCACCCTATGGCGGCGGCCACGCGCCGCGCGTAGTCGAATTTCGACACGGCGCCGAAGTCCATGGATTTCGACCGGTCGAGGAGTATGTAGACGGACAGGTCCTCCTCGTCCATGAACAGCTTGAGAAACAGCTTTTCCAAGCGGGCGTAGATCATCCAGTCCATGCGGCGGAAGTCGTCGCCCTGCGAATATGGCCTTCTGTCGGCGAACTCCAGCGACTGGCCGCGCTTTTTCGAGCGGCGTTCGCCGCGGAGCCTGCCGGAGAGCACCTTCCGGGCGACCAGCGAGAGCCGGCCGAGCCTGGCCATGAATTCGGGCGTCAGCAGCGGCTCGCGATCCGTTCCCGAAGGCACGGGCCGTTCGCCCGCAGCTGCCTGCGAATCCCGCGTCATATGTCCTCCGGCGCCGGTTCCGCCAAAGCGCGCCGCGAACGGGAGCGCCTGGTTTTCTGTAGTTGTTTGCCGCCCCCCTGATGCCGGGGCACAGCGGATTGAGCGCATCCGTTCATGGCGCGTCGCCGTCGCCAAGGTTCGCGCGCGCGCCACCATTAGCCGGTCAGCAGCCGCTGCCTGAGAGCGGGGAACAATTACCGGCTTTCTTATCCGCGCCCCCTGCTTGGGGCCGGAGACCCGATTCGCTCCGGCACGCCTGCGCCCGACGGATTGCGATCCGGGGCGGCCATGGAGCCTGCCCAAAAAACTCCAAACCGGGTCTGGCAGCTTCCAGCGGAAGCCTCGGTTGCCACGGGAGTTTCCGGATAGCCTCTTACGCCGGGAAATCCTCGACTTCCTTCGGCACGCCAGCCAGCACCTCGCGCACTATGTCGTCAGGCGATATCCCCTCGGCCTCTGCCTCGAAATTCAGTATCAGCCTGTGCCGCAGGGCCGGGAACGCGACCGCCGCCACGTCCTCGAAGGAGATGTGGTAGCGCGAGTCGAGCAGCGCGCGGATCTTGGCGCCCATTATCAGGGCCTGCGCGCCCCTGGGCGAGGAACCGAACCGCACGTATCTGTTGGTGACCCCAACCGCGAATCGCCCCCCCGGATGGGTGGCCAGCACGAGCCGTACGGCGTAATCCTTGACCTGCGACGGCACCAGGACCCGCTCTATGAACGAGCGGTGGGCGAGTATCTCGGGGCCGTCCATGACCCTGGCCGTCTCTATCGAAACGCCTTCAGTCGTCCGCGTTATGACCTCGGCGAGCTCCTCGCGCGAGGAATAGCCGACGTTCAGTTTGAACATGAACCTGTCCAGCTGCGCCTCAGGCAACGGGTAGGTGCCTTCCATCTCCAGCGGGTTCTGAGTGGCCAGCACGAAGAATGGCTGCTCGAGCCTGTATATCGTCCGGCCGACCGTCACGGACTGCTCCTGCATCGCCTCCAGCAGCGCCGACTGGGTCTTAGGCGTGGCGCGGTTTATCTCATCGGCCAGCACGATCTGCGCGAATATCGGCCCCGGTTGGAATTTGAACTCCCGCCTCCCGTCCTCCGTCTCGGAGACTATTGTCGTGCCTGTGATGTCCGAAGGCATCAGATCGGGGGTGAACTGGATGCGTGAAAACCGCAGGTCCACCGCCTTAGCCAGCGTGCGGATCAGCATGGTCTTGCCGAGTCCAGGGACTCCTTCGAGCAGGCAGTTTCCTCCCGCCAGCATGCAGGATATGACCCCCTCGATTATATCGGAGTGGCCGACGATGACTTTCGCGATCTCGGCCTTCAGGCGCTCGAAGGACCGGCGGAATTTCTCCGCCCTCTCAATAACATCCGCCGCGACCGTACTCATCGTTCGCCCTCCATCGCGGGCAGGCGCCCGGCAGCGGGCATCTTCCCGGCGCGGGGAAACGAAGCGCCGGGGACGCCTGGCGGCTGATAACCGTTTGCCGCCCCATATGTCAGGGAGCAGCGAGCCGGGTATTCGCAGCAGCGCCGCCGTTATCCCGCTCTGGAGCGGTCACCGTAAACTGCAGCTGCTGCCTGAACGCGGCAAACAATTACTGGCGGCCAGACGCTCTCTGAGAGATGGAACCTCCATATCTATTCCGGCCCGCTGTTCCGTCCGCCGCAGGAATTGGATCGGCGCCCCGCCTCCGCCGCGGACTGATCGCGCCTCCCACCGGCTGTTCGAAGTGTCCGCCCGGGAACTTCCCCGTTCCCAGGGGCTTCGCGGCGACCTGACCGGCCGTCCGGAAGGTTTCCGCCCGGACTCGAATCCGACCCTGCCGCCTGAAACGGCACCGAAACGCCGGCGCCGGAAGGAAGCGGCATCGCCGCGCTCCGCCAGACCGCCGCGGGACACGACCGGCTCCCGCAGTGGAAAGCAGGGACTGGCGCTCCCCCCGGAATTTCTCCCAAATCTCCGCCCGTACGTCAACCGCGCAATTGTCCGTTTTTGCGGTGCCCGGTCCGGTTCTTTTCAGGTAGAAATATGGATATGTGGGAGCCTGCGGGTGTGATGCGTTTCAGTTTCCGCCAACCCCCCACGGCGGCGCGCCTCTCCGGGCAGGACTGAGAGTCTGCCCGGAAACTTTCCGCCGCGAAGACGAGGGCGCAGAGCGGCAGGCCTCGCAACGACGGGTTTTCGGATGGGACCTGAAGCGCTTGGTGATCTGGAGCAGGCCGTAATCGTTTGCCGGGGTTCAGGAAGGGGCTGCTGCTTGCAGCGACTCGCTCGATCGGGACAACAATAGCGTTACCACATGCCTCCGCGCCCCCTGGACCCCGTAACGTGGGACGGCAAACAATTAAGAGCTTATCCAGAAACCTCCGGCGGTGCGGCTTATGCGCTCAGCGAATCCTACCGTCCGGCAGGAAGTTTTTTGAGAGGCTCTAAAAACCGGCGGCGGGGACGTAGCCGGCGGGGGGCTTTCGCGGGGGGAGGGGGAGGCGTCGGCATCGTGATACCGCGTTTCATGTATCCCGAAGCGCTCCTGCTCGGCATACCGGCGCTGGGGCTGGTCTGGGTCCTCCACTCCCGCGGCCGGGCGGGACTGCGCGGTCTGCGCGGACGCATAGCACTAACCATCCGGTCCGCCATCGTGATCCTGCTCCTGCTGGCCCTTGCCGGGCTTCAGATGGTCGAGGAACGCAGATTCGCTACGGTTATCTTCGCGGTGGATTGTTCGCGCAGCGTGCCGGAGGCGCTGCAGAAGAGAAGTCTGGAATACATCCGCGGCGCACTGAAAACGAAGATGCCGGACGACCGGGCCGGTCTGATCGCTTTCGGCGGCCATGCGTCGGTTGAGCGGTGGCCGGATGAATCGTTCGTGACCACGCCGGAGACGATCCGCGGGCAGATACGGAAGGACGCGACCGACATATCGGAGGCATTGCGTGCGGCGGCGGCGGCCTTCCCGTCGGCTGGAGGCAAGCGGGTTGTGCTGTTTACCGACGGGCGGGAAACGCGCGGCGATGCGGCAGCCGAAGCCCAGCGGTTGCGCGCGGCAGGAATAAGAATAGACGTCGTCCCCCTCGACAGCGGATGGACGCGCGAGGTTCTGGTGGAAAAGCTGGCGATGCCGGCTGAGGTGGGCTTCGACGAGGCGTTCGACGCCGATGTGCACGTCCGCTCGACCGGGCCGTGCGATGCCGTAGTCCGGTTGTTTTCCGACGAGCGCATGGAGCCGCCCGAGCGAGATTCCGCCGGGCGGCTGGCGCCAGAGGCCGCGGACGGCCGGGGAACGGATGCCGGCGGGGAGGAAGGCGGAAAACACCGGCCGGCGAAGACGATGCTCCTGGAGCGAAGAGTGCGGCTGCTGGAGGGCAGGAACAGGATCCCGTTCCCGGGCCTGAGGATACGCCGGGGAGGGTTCCACAGGTTCGAAGCTACCGTCGAGACGCTCGATCCGGGCGCGGATTCCATAATGGAGAACAACCACGCGTACGGATTCACTCACGTGGAGACCGATTGCCGCGCGCTGATAATGACCAGCGACATAGGCATGATCGAGCCGCTGTACGCGGCGCTGGAAGGCGAAAGGCTCGAGCTTGATGTACGGACTCCGATCAATCTCCCGACGTCTCCCGCCGAGATCGCCGACTACGATTGCATCGTCCTTGCCAACATCGGCCGGGGGCACTTCAGCGGCCCGATGATGGAAGAGATCGAGGTCTGCGTCCGCGACCGCGGGGCGGGGCTGATAATGATCGGAGGCGATCAGTCGTTTGGCGCCGGTGGCTACCTGAATACGCCGGTAGAAAGCGCGCTGCCGGTGAAAATGGACATCGAGAACAGGAAACTGATGCCCAACGGGGCCTTGGCGCTGGTTATAGACCGTTCGGGCAGCATGGAAGGAGACAAGCTGGCCCTCGCGAAGGCCGCGGCCCGGGCCGCCGCGGATACCCTCTCCGACGAGGATTATATAGCCGTACTTGCCTTCGATGCCGAGGTCTACTGGCTGGTCAGGCCCATTCGCGCGCAGCACCGCGGGAAGATCAGGGCCGCCATCTCCTCCCTGGGTGCCGGCGGCGGCACCTTCATTTACCCGGCCCTGAAGGAAGCGTGGTATGCGCTCAAGCCTCTGGATGCCGCGACGAAACACATCATCCTCCTGTCGGATGGCCAGACCATGGGCAACGGTTACGAAAAGCTGGCCAGGGCAATAGCCGCTGACAGAATTACCGTGACATCGGTAGGCATAGGCGAACCGGACGGCCAGCCTCTGATGCAGTCCATCGCCAGGAACGGTGGCGGGCGCTACTACGAGGCGAAGGATCCGAGGAAGCTGCCGCAGATATTCATAAAGGAGGCCGCGATAGTACGGAAGCCGCTTATCCTGAGCGACGAGAAAGGGCTGCCGGTGCAGCCGCACCAACCAGGCGAGCTTGCGCGCGGCATGGCGTCTCCGATACCTCCTGTCAGGGCGATAGTGATGACGACGCCCAAACCTGCGGCTGAGATTGAGCTCGTCGTGACGGCCGGAGGCGAAAAGCTGCCCCTGCTGGCAGCCTGGCATTTCGGCTTGGGCAGGGCCGTGGCTTTCACATCGGACGCATCCGCGCGCTGGGCCCCGGCATGGGTCTCATGGGAGGGCTACAAGGGGTTCTGGATCAGGACCTTCCGGTGGGCCGGGCGCAAACGGATACCGGGCGAACACACCGTGACCTGCCGAGCCGAAGGCGAAATCGCGCGTGTAACGATCGAGGGGATAGACAGGAAAGGCGAATACATCAACTTCGCGCGTCTGGCCGGAGCGGCGACAGGCCCATCGCGCGAACCTGTTCCGCTGCGCTTCGAACAGAAAGCGCCGGGAAGGTACGAGGCGATATTCGCTCTCGATGAGGTCGGCGCATACAGCGTCACGGTCGTGGATGAACGTCCGGGCGGCATCGCCCACTCCCAGACGGTCGGCATCTCCAACAGCTATTCTCCCGAATATCTGCACCTTGACGCGGACCGCCCGCTGATAGCAAGACTTGCCTCCTCGGACCCGGCGGCCGGCCGTATGCTGTCGCTTGACGACGACCCTGGGAAAGCCGGCATATTCGCCCGCGATTTCCCGCCCTCCCGCGAACCGACCGACATGTTCTGGCTCCTGCTGTGGGCTGCGCTGCTGCTCTTCCCTCTGGATGTGGCGGTCAGGCGGGTATTCTTCGAACCC
>JAOACM010000136.1 GCA_026417845.1 Planctomycetota bacterium
TTCCGCATGGCTAGCCGGTCCTGGTTCTTCGGGGCGTTAGGTCGCATCAGCTTGCCGTCGGGGTTTACATACGCCTCCAACGGGTAGTCCTCCGCCGGCGTCTCCATGCCCGGTTTGTCGGCGGGCACGTGGCCACGGGCCACCTCCTTGCCGTTGACGTAAACCACGGCGCCGCCATAGTAGCGGAGCGACAGGTTCACCTCCCGGACCTGCGCCGGATCCTTGACCTCGAACTTGCCGCGGGCGGCGATCAATGCCACGCAGTAAGTCTGACCGAACCCGCACTCCATGTTGTCCGGCCGCATTGGCGCCTGCCGGCGCTCCCACCGCGAGTCGTCGAACTCCACGGAGGTCCAATCTGCGGGCGGCAGCGAGAAGGTGGCGGTCGAGAGCGGCTTGGCGGCCCCCTCGGGACCCCAAGGGCTTCCCACAAGCCCGAGTCCGTAAGCAAAGATCATTCTCATTTCGATCTTGCCGTCCGCCGTCCGGACTTCGTTCCACCGATAGGCCTTATGGCAGCGCCACAGCGTATCGTTGCTGAGTATCGTGATTCCGCCGGCGGCATTTCCGGGCGTGCCGGTTCCCGGTCCGTCTGCGGTGCCTGCTTCATTGCCCGCCGACGCCCCACCGCCCCCGGTCCCGGCAGGAAGGAGCGAGGGGTCCCGGTCGAAAAACTCAGGTGCGACGATGCCTGCGGCCGCCGTAAGGACCACTATCGCCACAGCGACCATTATCCTCATAACCGTCCTCCCTCCCGTCGCCGCTACCGGGACGCTGGCGCCCGTCGCGCCGACCAGTCCGCCGCTGCCTCCTTCTCCGCCGACCAGCTCCCCGCCAGCCGGTTCGCCGCCCGTCTCCAACGGGCCAGCCGGTTTTCCGCTGGCGGCCTCACCGCTGGCCGTTTCGGCGCCCGCAGGTTCCGTGGATTGGGTAGCATTGGCGGCCCCTGCCGCGCGTTCGGCCAGGAGCTTCTCCACCGCTTCCCCGAGCGGTGGCGGCACCGGCGGGGCGGTGTGCGCCAGCCCGCCGATCACAGCCGCATCCCCCGCGTCGTAGCCGGCCCGTCTAAGCGCCTCCCGCAGCCGCGCCAGCCCGTCGGATACATACTTGGATACGGTCCGCTCCGGGATGCCCAGCACCGCGGCCGCTTCCCGCCGCGTCAGGCCCTCTTCGCAGCAAAGCGCCACCGGCACACGATGCTTTTCCTCCAGTCCGGCCATCGCAACCCTGAGCGCCGCCGTCAGCTCGCCGCCCGGCAGCCCGTCCTCCGGCGGGGATCCCGATCGCTCCTCAGCACCCACGACCATCTCCCTCCGTCTGCGGTTCATCTCCGACCTGACATGTTTGCGCGCGACGTTCGCCACTATGCCGAGGAACCATGCGCGCGTGTTTTCTGGCGGGTGCCCGGAGGCAAGCTGCCGCATGGCTGCCAGGAATGCCTCCTGTACGACGTCGTCGGCGCTGTCTTCGGAGCCGAGCATCCGTACGGAAAGCCGCCACGCCGCCGGTCCGTATTCCAGCAGACTTTCGAACGCCACGCGATCAGGCATCCGCCGGCAATCCTCCCCTTCCGATGCGGTCGCCATCCCCATATGAGCTGCCACCCTGGCGGAGCCTTGGGGGGCGGAAACGGCGGCGCGAGACGCGCCCCGGCTGACCCGCGCGATCCGGGAAACCCTCGCGCACCCGCCGTCTGGCACACAGACCGGGACGCGGGCGTCCCTTCCGCTCCAAAATTATAGTTCCAGCGACGGCGATCTTCGGCATGAAAAAAACCGGTTTATGGAAGGCCCGGTCAACGGCGCTGGGTCGTTTTCAGATGCGGGGAGAGGGACGCGCGGGGCTATGTTGTGCGCCGGTGTCCTCGACGACGCTGGAAACCACATGCCCATGTGCGCGCGGAGAACATGGAGGGGCGGGTTTTAAGAACCTGCCCGAAAAACTCCGGCGCTCAGCTTATACGCTCAGCTATCCGCACCGCCCGGCGGGAAGTTATTGGATAGGCTCCAGGGAGCCGTCCAATATTCCTCCCTGGGGGCAGGTGCGTCATCGCGCCGGCCGTTCGATCCGGGCGAGCCGGTCCCGCGCCGCCGTGAAGGCCGGGCTCAGCCGGAGCGCCTCGCGATAGCGCGCGGCGGCCTCCTCGCGCCTACCGAGCGCCTCCAGCGCCACGCCCTCCGCAAAGTGCGCCTCCGGCAGACGCGGATCCCGGCGCCTGGCCTCGACACAAAGGGGAAGCGCCTCGGCCGGCCTGCCCGATCCTGTCAACGCCATGGCGAGGTTGATCTGTGCGCCGGTGTCGTCGGGGCATATTCGCAGTGCCGCTGCGTAAAGTTCCGCCGCTCCAGCCTCCCTGCCGGACATCGCCAGCAGGGCTGCCAGGCCCGACAGCGCCGGCACGTACTCGGGGTTTATCGCCAGCGCCTCCCTGTAGGCCCGCTCCGCTTCGGCGAGCCTGCCCATCTCAAGCAGCGCCGCGCCCAGGTTCGAGCGGGCCGCTACGTTGCGGGGGTTGCTCCTTATGATTCGCATATAGCAGTTTGCGGCCTCCTCGCGCGCGCCCATCGCGGCCAGGACGTTGCCGAGGTTATTCCAGGCTTCTTCCATGTCGGGCTTCAGGCGTATGGCCTCGCGATGCGCCGCCACAGCCTCCTCGTACCGCCCCGCTGAGGCCAGCGCGACGCCCAGATCGGTATGGGCGCGGGGATTCGAAGGGCGCTTACGCACCGTGTCGCTCCATATCGTCAGAGCGCTTCCGTAGTCGGCGTTCCTGGCCCAGGTGGCTGCTCCGAGGAGGACCGCTGCGACCGCGGGGATCAACCATGATGCGGACGCTGCCGCTGCATGGAGTGCCTGACGGGGCGGGGCGGAGGGCGCTTGGGTAGCCGGGGCAACCGGCGAGGGAACGGGCGGCCCGGTCGGCAGGGGCGGTCGCAATCCCAAGGCCTGGACTGCGACCCGGAGGCCGGCAGCCGCCAGGACGCACAGCGCAGCCAGCGGCAGATACATGCGGTACTCGGCGACCACCTCGGTCGGTATCGGTACAAGCGAGGAGGAGGGAGCCAGCGTTACGAAAAACCATGCACCGGCAAACCCGGCGGCCGGCAGCAGCCGCAACGCCGCGGCCGCAGCGGCCAGAAGCGCCAGCAGCGCGATCCCCCATGGTGCCCATTCGACAGGCGAACGGATTGCCGGTCCCCCGGCGTCCCATGGGCCGTAGTCGAAAATCAGCGGGCTGGGCCAGACCGCCAGGCGGAGATACCACACGACCGCACGGGTCTGGGTCATAAGCTGTTCGGGAAGGGATATCGTCCCGTAGATGGGGCCTATGGTGCTTGTGTGGAAATTGTTAGCCGCCAGTTCCAGGGCGAGCAGGGACCAGGAGGCGGCGAGACCGGCGTACATCGCCGGCTGGCGGCGGAGAGCCGCGGCGAACGATCCGCTCAGGAATATGCGATCATAGAGCAGGGCCATCAGCGGCGCGGTGGCCACGATCTCCTTGGTGCCGATGCCTAACCAGCAGGATGCGACTGCCGCCGCGCCCCACAGCCGGCGGGCGGTCCATCCCGTCGGGGCGGAACATCTTCCGTCCTCCCGGCCTCCGCCCCGCCGCCGGGGGGACCCTTCGCGACATCCGGCGGGGGACCCTCCGCCGTTCGCCCGGGGACTTGGAGCCTGTCCGGACCCCCCGGGCTCGGAGCTTAAGGCTCGGGGCTCGCCGCTTTCCCGGCGAGAGGCTTCTGGAAGGACGCTCAGGTGCCGTCCAAAGACCCCGGGCGCAGGGCCTGGGGGGCTACTGTGGCACCCTTCCCGCTCGGAGATTTCTGGGCAGGCTGTTAGAGTCTGGCCGCAAGCCCGCGGCCGGATATCGCGGGGCTTCGCGGAAACACCGGGCTCCGCAGAAATTTCCGGCTGGGCTCCTGATCCGCTGACGGGGGCGCCAGCCCCATCGGCGATTCCATCGCGGCTCTGAATTGCGGCCGTTGCGGCCCGGGGGCGCCAGCTGTCGTCGGCGCTCGTTCCGCGATCCTGGGGATCGTCCCCGGCAGCTCTGACCACGCAATAGATCGTGGCCAGGTAGAAGAGACCGGCCAGCGACTCGGCGCGCTGGATAATATACGTCACGCAGGATGTGTGGAGCGGGTGGAGTGCCCATAGCGCCGCCGCTGATGCCGCGACCTGGAGCGAGGCGGCCCCGAACACCGGACGCAGCCGGGCCGTCTCCAGCGTCCTGCGCGCCAGGCCGAAGAGTACCAAGGCGGCCAGCGCGTGCACGGATATGTTGAATATGCGGTAAGGCAGAACGTCCAGGCTTCCGATTGCGTAGCACAAGGCCAGCGAGGCGTTGAGCACCGGTCTGCCTTCGACGGTCGTTCCTCTTGGGGGTAACAGGATCGCCTCCGGGCGCCAAGGGCGGCGGATGCTCGGATTGTTGACGATCGAGAGAACGTCGTCGCGGAGGAACGGCGCGTCAAAGGTGTTGGAATAGGCCGCGAAGACGGCGCTGGCTATCGCCAGCGCCCAGAGCGTGGTCGCGTGGCGGGAACATTCCGTCGTAGCGGAAGGCTCGTGTCCTGCCCTGTAGTCGTCCATCGCAGCGGCTCCGCGCCGTAACTGTTTGCCGCGCTCAGGCGGCAGCTGCTGTTTGTATAAGCGATGCGCCCAAACGGGACGCCAATGGCGCTGCTGCAAATGGGCGCGCCCTGCCATCCGCGCCCTTGGATATGGGCACGGCAAACGATTACGGGAGGCCATCGGACGGGCTCCGGCCATCCCGGTGGCGCGTGCGCCGGGCTGGGCGGCATTCAGCCAGATCACTTGCCGCGTGCTTCCGCAGGGGTCTGCGCCATCAGCATTGCGTGCTTGGCCGCCTCGGCGAGGTCCTGGTTCCCGGATTGCATGAGTTCGGCGGCCGTCTTCAACACCGCCGCCTGTCTGTCGGGATCCAGCGAATGATACATATCGCCGAGGGCCTCGATCGCGGCGGCGCGCAGCCGGTTCTCCCCGCCGCCGGCGCAGACAGCCAGGAGCGCGTCGGCACCCTTCGGCGCTTTGATCTCCGCAAGAGCGCGTATGGCCGCGGGACCGTACTTCGGATCGGAGACCCTGTCGCACAGCGCCTTCAGGTATCCTTCGCCGCCGGTCTGGACGTGCAGTGCCATAAGTGCATCGGCCGCTGTCTCCGGGAACTTCGCCGCGGCCTCAAGCGCCTCTCGAGCCTCGTTGCATTTGAACGCCGCCAGCGCCCTGGCGGCCTTTCTCCGCACCCTCAGTCGCAGTTCCGACTCCAGGAGCGCGCTCTGGTCATCCGTCCCCGGCTTCGCTTCCGGCCCGGTCCGCCGAAGCGCCTCTTTCAGGTAGGGTACCGCTCCCGGATCGCCCAAGCGAGCCATCATCGCGGCCGGGTCCAGGCTGAGTATGGCGTGGGGATCGTGCACCAGCATAGGGCCGAGGATGGATATGACACCGCCTTCCTTCATCTCGACGAGCAGGTTGGATAGGTAGCCGACGACGGCGATTCGTTTCATGCCCCTGTAGTTCCGGTAGGCGGCACGCGCGGCCGCCAGAAGCGGCTTCCGGGCCGGGTCGCCGATCTTCCTCAGTATCCCGGCCGCCTTGTCCGCCAGCTCCGCCGTCTCCCGCCGGTGGTACAGGATCGCCGTCAGGAACTCTGCCGCCGCCGGGCCGCCCCTGGCCTCCATATCTGCCAGCGCCTTCTCCTTCGCGGCGGCCAGCTCCGTCGTCCGCTCCCCCAGATCGTCCATATCGTCACCGGAATTGAATGCCAGCACCCAGGAGTCGTAGGCGGGGTCGTGATCCGTCGAGCATGCCTCGCCGAGGAATTCCAGAAAGTCATAAAACAGTGCCTTCTTCCGTTCCGCCTCGGCCGCCTCCTTTTTTCCGGCCCGCTCAAGTATCTTCCACATGCCGGCGTGCAAATGCGCCGAGCGGGGCCTGAGCTTCAGTGCCTTCGCGCAGCAATCCTCGGCCTCCCTGATCCTTCCTGCGTCAAATTGCGCCTCGGCCATCATCATCCAGACGCCGGGATCCTCCGGCACCCTGGACGCAGCCTCCCGCAGCGTCTTTACGGCCTCGTCGTGCAACCCCAGATGCCGCTGGACATCTGCGAGTTCCTTGAGCGGTACGGCGGGGTCCTCTGATAAGGAGGCGGCACGTCTGAGCATTTCGGCAGCCTTCTGCAGCCGCTCTTCCTTCCATTTCGATGGATTGATCCCCTCCGGCATCCTCACGCGCACCCGCTCCCCAAGCCTCCGCCGGACCGACGGCCCGTCCACCGCGACGGCGCGGAGGAAAAGTCCCTTTTCCATCAGGAGATCCGGATGTTCCGGCAGGAGCCGCAGTCCTTCGTCCAGAAGCGACTCGGACTCCTCGTACCGGGACAGGTTGAACAGCAGCCGGGAGAGCTCCCGGCGGAGGGGCACGTTCTTCGGGTTCTCCTTCAGCGTCTTGGCCAGCAGCCTTTCCGCTTCCTCGTGCGCGAACTCTTCCATAAGCGTCCGCGCCCTGGCTATGACGGCGGCCGGCCTGGCGCTTCCAGATTCTTCATCCCAGTCTTCCGCCTCGCCGCACAGATACCGGCCGCAGGCGAGGGTGGCGGAAATTGCCGCCGCCGCGATCGCGAACGCCGCCGGAGGAAAATAGCCGGGCGAAAAGTCGGCAGGGAGCGGCCGGCAGGCAGGCAGGAGGCTGGCGTCTCTTCCGTGCGCGGGATTGCCGCGGATGGACGCAGGCCGGCCGCGGAGCTCCGGCAGAATCGCGACGGGGGCCTCAGCGCCTCCCGGCCATTTCCCTGACGGCGCGCCTAGCGGCCTCGATAGCATCCGGGATGCCCTCCGGGTTCCTGCCGCCGGCCTGGGCGAGCTCAGGTCTTCCACCCCCCCCGCCCCCGATGGCACCGGCGGATATCTTTACTATATCTCCGGCTTTTATGCCGGATCTTACGCATTCCGGCGAACAGTACGCCAGGATGTTAGCCTTGCCTCCGTCGCGGCCCGCAAGGATTATGACGCCCTCGCCCATCCCTGTCTTCAGCGAATTGAGCGCGGCTTTCAGGTCGTCGGCGGCGGCCTCTCCGAGATCCAGGGCGAGTACCTTTACACCGTTCTCGTCCCGCGCCTCCGATATCCTGTCGGCGACCCGCGCCCTCGCCGCCGCCGCCCTTGCCCTGGCCATCTCCTTGGATGCCTTGTCGCGTTCGGCCAGTATCGCGGCGACCCTGTCGGGTATTTCGTCTCTGCGCGCCCGCAGCATCTCCTGCAGTCTGGCCAGCACATCCTCTGCCGCGCGCCCATCGGCCACCGCCCGCGTCCCCGTCGCGGCCTCGATGCGCCTGACTCCGGCTGCGATGGCTTCCTCCGAGAGTATCCTGAAATAGCCTATCTGTCCGGTATTGCTTACGTGCGTCCCGCCGCACAACTCGCGGCTCGGCCCGGCGCAAACCACCCGCACCATCGAGCCGTATTTCTCGCCGAACAGGGCCATCGCGCCCTCGCGACGAGCCTCCTCCAGTGTTGTGAGCTTGGTGGTTACCGGCGCGCAGGCGTATACCAGTTCGTTGCCCCTCGCCTCAATGGCCCTGATTTGCTCGCCGGAGAGAGCCGAGCGGAAGGCGAAGTCCAGCCGCAACCTGTCCGGATCTACCAGCGAGCCGGACTGGACTGCGTCCTGCCCCAGCGTCTCCCTCAGGGCCAAGTGCAGCAGGTGCGTGGCGGTGTGGTTGCGCTGGGTGGCCAGCCTGAGTCCGGTGTCTACGCGGAGTCCGGCTTCCGTCCCGCGATCCAGTCTCCCTTCGATCACCCGCACCCTGTGCGCCACGTACTCTCCGGCCTTTCTGACGTCGAGTACTTCGGCGCGGCCGGCGGGCGTCTGGATCGTGCCCCGGTCGGCCACCTGCCCGCCGCTCTCGGCATAAAACGGCGTCCTGTCAAAGATCAGCAGGCCTTCGCCGCCAGCAGCGATTGAATCAGCCAGTTTGCCCCTGACAAAAATCGCGCATATGGCGGCGCGGATCGGCGCCAGCTCGTACTTCGCCGAATCGTCCGTCGGGGGTACCCCTGCCCCCTTCAGAAGGGATAAGATCTCCTCGTTGATCTCGAGGGCCTGCGCTTCCGCCTTCCCGGCGGCGCGGGACCGGCGCCTGGCGCCTTCCATCAGCTCCTCGTAGGCCGCCATGTCTACCTTCAGCCCGCGCTCGGCAGCCATCAGCGCCGTAAGGTCTATCGGGAAGCCGTATGTGTCGTACAGCCTGAAGGCGTCCTCTCCCGAAATGGTCCCCGTCCTGCCCGCGGCCGAGGCGGCCTCTTCGAACAGCGACAGCCCCCTGTCCAGCGTGCGTCCGAAGCTTTCCTCCTCCTCGAGAATAACGGCCGCCACCCGGTCGGCGGCTTTCCGCAGCTCGGGGAAGTAGCTCTCCATCCGTTCAGCCACCACAGGCGCCAGCCTGCTGAAGAAGCCGGTCCTGGCGGCCAGCTTCTGCCGCCCGTACCGGACGGCGCGCCGCAGGATGCGCCTGAGCACGTAGCCCCGCCCTTCATTGCCGGGCATCGCCCCGTCGGTCAGGGCGAACGTAAGGGTTCTGATGTGGTCCGCGATAACCCGGTAGGCCGTGTCCCGCCCGCCCTCGTCCTCCGCCCCGACCTTCCCTCCGTACGGCGGCGCACCCGTTTCCTTCCGGATAGCCTCAAATATCGGAGTGAACAGATCGGTGTCGTAGTTGGATGTTTTGCCGGCCAGTATCGAGGCCAGGCGCTCCAGTCCCATGCCGGTATCCACGTGCCGGGCCCGGAGCTTCCGCAGTACGCCGTCGGATTCCCGGTTGAACTGGATGAACACCAGGTTCCATATCTCTATGACATCCTTATCGTCGGAGTTCACCAGTTGCGAGGCGTCCCGGCCGCCGACCCGGTCGTAGTGTATCTCCGAGCACGGCCCGCACGGACCGGTCTCTCCCATCTCCCAGAAATTGTCCTTCATCCCGCCGGGCAGCACCCGGGACGGAGGCAGGAATCGCAGCCAAAGCTCCCGCGCCTCCACGTCGGGTTCAAGCCCAAGCTCCGGGGCGCCCTCGAAGCAGGTCGCATACAGCCGGTCCTTCGGTATCCGGTATACCTCCGTAAGCAGTTCCCACGCCCAAGCTATAGCCTCGGCCTTGAAATAGTCCCCGAACGACCAGTTGCCGAGCATCTCGAAGAACGTGTGATGGTATGTATCCTTTCCGACGTCCTCGAGGTCGTTATGTTTCCCCCCAGCCCGGATGCATTTCTGGCTGTTGGCGGCGCGCTTCAGCCTTCCAAAATCGCTCGAGGGATCCGCCAGCCCCAGGAATATTTCCTTGAACTGGTTCATTCCAGCGTTGGCGAACAGCAGAGTCGGATCATCTTTCGGTACCACGGGCGAGGA
>JAOACM010000137.1 GCA_026417845.1 Planctomycetota bacterium
TTGCGGGGCGGCGTAGCGGGTCCAGGACATCAGCCCTCCATTTTGCCTTGCGGCTATTCCAGCGCGATACGCAGGGCCGCTGCGGCCGCCAGCGGCGCCAGGAAGAACCCCGCCGTGACCGGGCCGATCAGTTCCGGCGAGACCATCCCGATGGCCGTGTCGGCGACGGCGCCCACCGGGCAGATGCACCCGCCCCTGCAGAAGCCCAGATAGGCGAGCGATACCGCAGCCTGGAGGAGAATCCATCGCGATGGGACGTTCCGTACGGCCATCGCGACCCCGCCACCCAGAAGCGCGATCAGGATGCCGAGATCCAGAAACTCCCATACCACGCCCCGCAGCGGGCGGTATTCGCGGTGGCCGCGCTCCTCCTTGAAGGCGGCGATACCGGCCCCGTCGTCCTGCCCGTTCGCGGCGTTTTCCCGTCCTTCCGCTCCCTCCCCTGCAGGCGCGCGGCCCTCCTCCCTCCCCGCGGCTTCTCCTCCGGCTTCCCTTTCGGCCTCCCCTTTGCTCTCTCTTCCGGCCTTCCCCGCGGTTTTCCCATCGGCGTCGTTGGCGGCTCCCGCCGCGCCATTTCTACCGGAAGGTACGTCCGCCGGCATCTCGCCAGCGATGGCCACGCTCCCAGCCAGAGGCAGGCAGATGAGAGGCAGGCAGATGACGATGGAAGCCGCCAGAGATCGAATCGTCAGAACGGCCCGGCCGGCGGCCGCTATCGAGATCCGCTCACGCCGGCGCTCCGGAAAGATACCAGCCGGGTTCCGCACCTCCGCTACGGCCTCCAGCGGATGGGCCGCCGGGTGCAGGCGCGTCTGCATCAGGTCCCTTGGCGCTGCGTCTTCCGGTTCCCCTGGGGCGCGGCGCGGTCGTGCGGAGCGCCCGCCCGTATGGTCCGGCGGCATCACCTCGCGCCGCCCCAAAGCTCGTCCTCCGGAATACCCCTCGCCTCCGTCACCTCGCCTCGCGGCGCCCGGTATATCGCGCCGGACGGACATACGGCGGCTATGGCGCATTCATTGCAATCCAGGCAGATATCCGGCCGGATTATCAGCGACATTGACTTGCTGCCGTACCTGTTGCACTCTCTGGCGCACGCGCCGCACCCGGAACAATCCTCGTGGCGTATCTCGTATATGAAATAGCCATCCTGCCCGCCGGAGAAATTCCATCGGCGCACAGCATCCGCAGGACAGACCCTGGTCTCTTTTTCGATCCGGTCGCTCGGCGCGCTGCGGTTGTAGATGTGACCGTAACAGACTACGCAGTTCGAACAGAGCTTCTGGTCGTTGACAGCCTTGACGGCAGACGGCTTGCGGACGCACGCCGTGGCGCACTTGCCGCAGAACGTGCACCTAGCCTGATCTATCCGCCATCTTGCGCGGTCGGCGGGCCGGTCCTTTCCCGCCGCGACGCTCCAGCCGGCGGCCAGCCGCGCCGCGATGCCTCCCAGGAACGCCGCGCCGAAGCCGCGCCCGAGCAGGAGCAGGAACTCTCTCCGCCCGCGTGGAGCGGAAACACCGTCCGCGGTTTCCGATGCGGGCGGTCCGTCCGGCGTTTCTCCAACCGGCATGCTCGGCGCCTCCCGGCCGGGGACGTTCGACCCCGCGCCTCCCGAACGGAACGGCCTCCGTTTTCCCTACCTGCGCTGAAGCTCCAGCAGCTCGGCCGGGGCCCACGGTGCTGGAGCGGTGAAGCCGTCTCCCAGCAGGCTCTCTTTGAGACTGCCCTCCCGGCTTATCTGCAGCAGGGCGGCGCGCAGCCGCGCCGCATCGGCGCGCGAGACCCTGTTCGTGTCCAGCGCGAGCGAGACGGCCGGCATGGCAGGATCGGTCCTCGCCAGAATCCGGAAATCCTTTATGTCAGCCACGTCAACTAGGCAGTCCGCACCAAAGGCATAATCGCTGACAACCGCCGCGTCGGCTTTACCGTCCAATACGGCTCCGATGTTCTCGAGGCAGCTGGAGAATTCTTCGATCCGCACCCCGTCGCCGGGAGATATTCCATGACGTTTGAACAGGGCCATAGTCGCATGGTGCTTCTCGTAGGAGTCCGCCTGCCCGATCGCCACGATCCGGCCCTTAAGGTCCGCCGGCGCCCGTACCGGCGAATCCTCCTTTACCACGAGTATCCCGCGCAGGTCGGAGACGTTGCCCGGCCCCTTCAGATCCGCCACGCGCCGGAAGTCCCGCCCTCCTTCGCGCGCCGCCTGCAGGATCGGCCAGGGTTTGGCCAGAACCCCGTCGAGTTTCCCCTCGCGGACATCCTTCCTCAGCGCGAACAGATCGGACGGGTAGTATTGGAGTTCCAGTTCGATCGAGAACTTTTCCTTCAGCGCCTTCCGGAGCGATTCGTATTCGCGCGTCGTAACGTTATGCACGCACGCGCACGCCGTTTTCTGACAGTACGGCTCGCTGACGCCGATCAGCAGCCTGAGCGGCGGGCCGGAAGGAGAAACATCCCCGGCATCGAGCGCAGTTTCGCTGCCGGCCGCCGGCGGAGCTTCGGACGGACCGCCCCGGCCGCCGCTCCCTGCGCCTCCCGACACATCATCCCTGGACGGA
This sequence comes from Planctomycetota bacterium, assembly GCA_026417845.1. Classification (GTDB taxonomy): domain Bacteria; phylum Planctomycetota; class SZUA-567; order H5-PLA8; family CALKMO01; genus CALKMO01. Next base: position 2,562 of record JAOACM010000137.1, read on the forward strand.
CGCGGACAGCCGGCGCACAAAAGGACAAGGGCGCCGAACAGCATCACACGAAAGAAAAACCGGTCTGAAAGCGTTGGCGATGTCATTTCTTCGGCCCGCATTTTACTATGCAGTCATTGACGAGGCTTGCCAAGTACACGTTTCCGGACTTGTCTACCGCCATCGGCATGTACGCGCAACCCTCCACCAGTTTCGTCACGTCGCCGAGGACCTGCTCGCACTTCTTGCCTTCGGCATCGTATATCTTGATTCGCGTACTGTCCTTCTCAGCGGTCAGCAGCCGCCCGTCGGGCAGCACGACCAGGTTGACCGGGTTGCAGCAACCGTGAAAACTGGACGGATCCTCGCCGCGCTTGCCGAATCTGTTTTTCTGTTTTCCGTCCAGACCATACCTGTCCACGCTGAACGCCCCCAGATTTGCCACGAGGATATCGTTCCTAGCGGAATCCACGGCGAACCCGAATATCCCGCAGTAGAGCCGGAAGTTCTTGCCTATCGAACCCACCTTCGATCCCGTGTTGGGATCGTACACCAGGACCGTACCGGCCTGCCTGTCGGCCAGCAGCAGCTTCCCCTGCGCGAAAGCTCCGCTGGTAATCGAACCGGCGCCCTGAAGCGCCACTTCCTTGAGCTGCTTGCCGGTATCGTCCAGGGTCCTGCACACGACGCCGCCGGACGGAACGAAGCGCGTCGTTTTCCGTCCGCCCATTGCGACTTCTTTGTATTCGCCCTTCTCCGAAACCACATATATGTTACCCTTGGAGTCGCACACCACAACCAGACCGCATTCGGTTTTCGGGTCCGGAACAGCCGGTATGCTCTGAACCATCTTGCCTTTCTTGTCGAAGATCTTGATCGTGCCGTCCTTCCGCAGGGCTACAACGCGATCGTCCTTGTCGCAGGCAACGCATACGAGGTTGTTAAGTTCCCCCTGCCCGATCGTCTGGAGCAATGCGTATTCTCCGGCCGAAGCGCCCCGGGCCACCTGAATAGCAACCAGCAGCGCCGACACGAAAGAAACCGTTCCACGCATGGTTATTCCTCCTTTTTGCATTTTCCCCTCGATGCACCATATCCAGCTCGCGCCGCGATTCTCCGCGAAATGTCAAGCGCAACCGCAAGAACTCTTATAGCCTCTTGGCACACGGAATCAAGGGACTCCGCGTTCTCCCTCCGAACGCGGAGCGCTGGGTGTTTACTGCCCCTCCGGCTCCGGGTCCGGAGGCGGCGCGGGCGGCACCGGGCCGGTGGCGGCCTCGTCCTTCCACTCCCGGTTCTTTCCAATCTCCTCCCACCACTTTCTCCAGCCGGCCGGGTCGGATGCGAGCGAACCGACGATGGCCCGCAACGCCGCCGCCGAATTCCTGGCGGCCTTCGGATATTTTTCGTCCAGGGCGCGGACAAGGTGCGGAACGGCGGCGGGCGAGCCGATGCGCAGGAGCGCCAGGGCGGCCGTCGCGCGGACATCGTCGGAGTCGTCGCCGGTCAGGACGGCGCACAGACGCGGCACGGCCGCGCGGCACTTCCGCTCGCCGAGCGTCGAGGCCGCCACCGCCCGCACCTCCGCCGCCCCATCCCCCAGCGCCTCGACACAGGCCGCTTCGCATCCGGCGTTCCACCCGCGGGACATAACCGACAGAGACTCGAGCGCCACGAGCCTGAGGCGGCGGTCGGGGTCCTTCGCGGCCGCGATCAGGTCAGGGATGGCCTCGTCGAGATCCTCGTCGCCGACTGCCCGCGCCGCGAAGACCCGCGTCACGGGAAGCTCGCCGGCGTCGCGCAGCACCGGCAGCAGCGCCCGGGCGGCATCCTTTCCCTTTATGAGCGACAGGGTTTGCGCCGCATAGAAGCGCACTTGGGGACGTTTGTCCCGCAAGGCGTCTTTAAGCGCGGGAATGGCCGCCGAGCGGTAGGCGGCGAGCTTCCTGACGGCGTCCTTCGGATCCCTGTGCCCGGCGGTCCCGAAATCGTACCCCTCCATGCCGAAAAACGGCCGTTTCTTCTTTTCCGTTTCCGGTCCGCCCGGGCCTTTTATGCCGCCCTTATCCTCTTCCTTCGGCTCGAATTCCTTTATCAGTTCCCGCACGATCGCGGCGACATCGTCCCGCCCCTCGCGCGACGGCGCTTCCAGAGGATCGCCGGCCTGTCCGCCGGAACAGAGTCCCGGCGCCAGGGAAAAGACGGCGAGCGCCGCCAGAGCGGTCGCGAACATGCACGCCTTCCGCGCGCCAGCACAGGCCTGTCTCTTATACACATCTCCGAGCCCACGAGACCT
>JAOACM010000138.1:0-8350 GCA_026417845.1 Planctomycetota bacterium
GTCCGGGGCGGTGGTTGCGGAGGGACCGGCGGCGGAGGCAGCGGTCGCGACGGCCGAGGCTGAGGAGAAGGCGGCGGCGCCGGCGCCCCAGATCGAACCGGCCGCGCCGGCATCGCCGGCGGGGGGGAGGACCGAGCTGCCGGACGTTTCCGAGTATGCGCCTCCGGCCCCTCCAGCCCGCGGCGCCGCGGCGGCGACGGCGGAGGCCGCCGGACCTGCGGTCGCCGTCCGGCCGGAGGCGGAGGAGGCCGCGCGGGAGGATCGAGCCGGGGTCCGGCACGAACCGGAGGCAGAGACGGCAGAAAAGCCCGCGCCAGCCACGGAGGCCGCTGCGGGCAGGACTGGAAGCGTCCAGGCGGCAGCCGGGCCGGAACCGGGCGCCGCGGCGACCGCGGAGACCGGGAAGAAGGAAGAACAGTCGCGGTATGGCGTGGTGATCCCGGCTGACGTCGCGGAGAAGCTGCATGGCCCGACCCCTCCGAAACGCCGGGGACATGCGGCGGCCGTCTCGAGGGCGCCGGTGGATGCGTTCGAGCCGGTAGTAACGTATCCGAAGCTGCGGGAGGAGTTGCGGGGCGAAGAGGAGGAAGAAGAAGGGCGGCCGGGCCGCCGCAGGAAGGGCCGACGCCCCCTCAGAGAGAGGGACCGCGAAGTCCCGGCGCGCGCGGGAGAGCGTCCGAAGAAGGCACGTCGCGCCCAGCCGGCACAGCCCGCCCAGCCTGTCGTCGTAAAGCGGGAGGGCCCCATCGAGGTCGAGTCGCCGGTGACGATACGGAGCCTGTCGCAGGCCATCGGCATCAGGGGGTCGGAAATCCTCAAGAAGCTCCTCGAAGGCGGCCGCGTGGCCAATATCAACGACATACTCAGCGACGAAGACGCGCAGCTCATCGCGCTCGAGTTCAAGCAGGAGATAACGATCCGCAAGCCGAAGGATATCGAGGAGGAACTGCTGCGCGAGGCCGGCGAGGCTGCCAGGAAGGAATCGCCGGAGGAGCGCGTCCCGAGGGCGCCGATCGTCACGGTCATGGGGCACGTGGATCATGGCAAAACGTCCCTGCTGGACTACATCCGCAACGCCAGGGTGGCGGCCGGGGAGAGCGGAGGCATAACGCAACACATAGGCGCGTACCTCTACGAGAAAGGGAATATCAGGCTGGTATTCATAGACACGCCGGGGCACGAGGCGTTCACTGAGATGCGATCAAGGGGCGCTCAGGTAACGGATCTCATAGTCCTGGTCGTGGCCGCTGACGACGGGGTCATGCCTCAGACGGGAGAAGCCATCAATCACGCGATGGCCGCGAAGGTGCCGATAGTGGTCGCGGTCAACAAGATAGACAAACCCGGCGCCGATCCTCAGAAGGTCATGCGGCAGCTTTCCGAAAAGGGGATACATCCCGAGGAGTGGGGCGGACAGGTCGGCGTGATCCCCTGCTCGGCCATCACGGGCCAGGGAGTGGACGCCCTCCTGGAACGCCTCCGCCTTGAGGCCGAAATCCTCGACCTCCGCGCCAACCCCAACAAGAAGGCCGTCGGGACCGTCCTGGAGGCCAACCTCTCCGAAGGCCGCGGCGTGGCCACCACGGTGCTGGTCCAGGACGGAACGCTGAGACGCGGGGACATCGTATTATGCGGGTCAGCCTACGGACGCGTCAGGCAGATATACGACGATCAGGGCCGGCTGCTGGATTCGGCCGGGCCTTCCATGCCGGTGGCGATCACGGGGCTTTCCGAGGTGCCGGATGCCGGCGACAAGCTCATAGTGATGGAGGATATGGACAGGGCGCGCGAGATAGCCGAACGGCGCAAGATGATCGCCCGCCAGGCCAGCATGGCTCAGAAACGCCTGGTCACGCTGGAGACGCTTCATGAGATGCTCTCCAAGGGCGACGTCGCGGCGCTCCGCCTGGTCCTTAAGGTGGATGTCAGGGGATCCCTGGCGCCCATCGAAAAGGCCGTCAAGGAGCTCGCGACCGACGAGGTTCGCGTGGAGATCCTGCACTCGGGAGTCGGGAACATCAACGAATCCGACGTGCTCCTTGCGGAGGCATCCCAGGCCATAGTACTCGGCTTCAACGTATCGCCTGACCCCAACGCCAGGGCCATCGCCGAGATGAAGGGCGTGGACATCAGGACATACGACGTGATATACGCCCTGGTCGAGGATGTGAAGGCCGGACTGGAGGGGCTTCTGAAGCCGGAGCTGCGCGAGGTCGTGCAGGGACGGGCCGAGGTCAGGAAGATATTCAGTCTGAAGAAGGCCGGAACGGTGGCCGGCTGCTTCGTGGCGGACGGGCTGGTCTCGCGCGGCGGCCAGGCCAGGCTCCTGCGGGGCGGCAAGACCATCTGGACCGGACGGATAGCCAGTCTCAGAAGAGAGAAGGACGACGTGCGCGAAGTGAAGCAGGGATTCGAGTGCGGGATAAGGCTCGAGGGCTTCGACGATGTGCAGCCGGGAGACATCATAGAGGCGTTCGTCGTGGAGAAGCTCGCCCGTTCCCTTGACGGAACCGTCAGGAAAAAGTAAGAGCCTGTCGAAACTTCCGGCCGGATATAACATGGCGATGCGGGAGCCCTGGCTGCCGCAAGCTTTCTGGACAGGCCCTGAGAGCCTGTTCAAAAACCTCCGGATGGATTCGTGCTGGACGCTGCGGAAACCCTGGGCGCCGCAGCGCCGTGAAGTCGGGATCGCAAAGCCGTAAGCCTCGCGGCAGCAGGTTTTCGGATGGGATAAGAGGCGCCGGCGGTGCCGGGTCGCCAGAAGCGGGAGGAACGGGCCGCCGCAAGGGGTGCGCGAGGTGCAGCAAAGGTGTGGGTGGTGGCGTTGAAACTCAGGTTCGCCGTCCCGGGTGCCCATTCGCTCAAGGATAAGCGGCGCGTCGTGAAGTCCATCCGGGAGAAGCTGGCGAACGATTATCCCGTCGCCGTCGCCGAGACCGGCCATCAGGACGCATGGGACCGGGCTGAGATCGGCATAGCCGCCGTCGGCGGCGACAGGCGATTCCTGAACACGATGCTGGACGACATACTGAACCGCCTCCGCCGGCATCCGGAGGCCATACTCGCGGGCGAGGAAAGGGAGTCCTTCGGATTTTGAAGGCCGCCTCGCGCGGACAATTCAGCGGTGCCGCAGCGGCGGCGGCGCTATCTGTGGACCGCCTTGTCTGGGATCTCCGGAATGGAGGGGAGGCGATCCCGATCACAACGCCTCGCGCCTGGGGGAGAACACAGCGCAGGCTTCGCTCCCGGCGTTGCCGGCCACAAAGCCTCCGGGGAGGACAGGCCGGGAAGATCGCGTCCGCCGGCACACTTGAGCATAGAGCCCCCGCGTCCGGGGTTTTCAGACGGGTTACTGACGCATCGGCCTGGATTCCGTCCGGAGCCGCGCATCGGATGGCGCGAGGAGGCCGTATCGAAGCGGAGGAGATGCGTGCGGATGGAGGGGGAGGATGCGCGCGCGGGGGAAGGGGCCGCGCTTCCCCTCCAGATGAAGACCCCACGGTTCGGGAGGGAGACGCGCGCCGGGGAGAGGGAAGATATCCCGCCGGCGGACATCCCGGGAGACCGGACATGGCGAAGGTGAGGATAGAACGGCTGAGGGCCATGATACACGAGGTGGCCAGCCACACCATACTGTACGACTTGAACGATCCCCGCATCGGGTTCGTCACGATCACCGGCGTTTCGCTGACCGAGGACCTGGAACATGCGACCATAAAGGTCTCCGTGTACGGCACGCCGGCCGACAAGCGCACCACGATGCGCGGCCTGTCGGACGCCAGAGGGTACATCCAGTCCGTCATAGCCAGGCATATGCGCACCAGGACCACGCCGCGGGTCTCGTTCGAGCTCGACGAATCAATCGAAAGGGCGTTCGAGATCGAGAGGAAGATAAAGGAGGCGCGGGCGTCAGATCCGGATGGGGGCAAGTCCGCTCCTGATGCCGGGACGCCCGGAACGGATCGGGATGCCGGCGGGGCAGGTACTGGGGAAAAAGCTGACCGTCCCGGTGCGGCTTCGAACGGGAGATGACCGGTTAGCGATCGCCGGCGGGGATGGTCCTGTATCTGTCCGGGAACCTCCGGGCGGGAAGGGAAGCGTCCCTGAGCATAAAGCTTCGAGCCAGGGGTTTTGGATGAGATCTTAAGATGTCGCGAGTGGCAGGGGGCTTCGAGGCAGAGCGCTTCGCAGGGGACGGGACGAACCGGTTCGCCGATTCGCGGCGGATCCGGAGAGGAAGGCTTGCGTGCAATCAGGACAGGGGCCGGCCGGCTCCGGCGGACGGGCCGCGGCGAGCAGGTCGAGCCCGAGTCAGGAGGAGGAAGATCAGAGATGCCCAAGGTAATCATCTGCAAGACGGACGACGAGGTTGCGAAGAAGGCGGCGGCCATATTCGCGAAGCAGATCAGGTCCAGGCCGGACTCAGTGCTCGGCTTCGCGACCGGTTCGACGCCTGAGAAGACCTATGCGGAACTCGTCAGGTTGCACAAGACCGAAGGCCTGGATTTCAGCAAGGTCAGGACGTTCAACCTCGACGAGTACTGGGGACTGGACGGCGACCACAACCAGTCGTACCGCTACTTCATGAACGACCGGCTGTTCAATCACATCAACATAAAGCCGTGGAATACGTTCGTGCTGGACGGGACCGCCGTAAATCCGATGCTGGAGTGCAAGGCGTTCGAGACGAAGATACTGGCCGTCGGCGGGGTGGACATCTGGCTGCTGGGGATCGGCAACAACGGTCACATAGCGTTCAACGAGCCGGGCAGCTCAGTGGATTCGCGGACGCGGCTGGTCAGTCTGACGCAGTCCACCATAGATGCCAACTCCGACGGGCGCTTCTTCAAGAACCCGGCGGACGTGCCGCGCTGCGCGCTGTCGGCCGGGATAGGGACGGTGCGCGAAGCGCGGAAGATCGTCCTGCTTGCCACCGGTCCGAAGAAGGCCGACGCCGTCGCCGCGGCGCTGGAGGGCCCCTTCACGCCCGACTGCCCGGCGAGTCTTCTGCAGGACCACAAGGACTGCACGTTCATTCTGGATTCCGCCGCGGCGTCGAAACTGAAGAAAAAATACTGAGCCGGCCGGCGGTCGGATTATAATCGCCATGGCGGCGGCCCGCGCCGGCGCGCCTCCCCGCGGAACCCGTCCGGATGCAGGCCGGGGAGGGTGTTGTCGCGCGCGGGAACCGGCGGCGACCGGCGCTTGCGCGGGCATGCCCGCGGACGGACATCCCCGTTCGCGGAAGCCGTCGGACGGCATTTGCTTTGACCTTGGCCCGGAACGCCGGATATCGCCGCCGGAGGGAGCCGGCGACGGTCAGGTAATGGTGCGCCTGCCGGCTGACGAAGGGCCTTCCCGCGGCGGGGGTCGGCGTGGTTGCTCGCCTTCGCCGAAGGCGATTATTGCAGGGCCTTCCCGCTCGCGGGGACTGGCGTACTACGAGAAGGCAGTCTCGGGCATCCGGAACAGGGCCTCCCCGCGCCCGGGGATCGGCAGCATGGGCTGGTTTCGATCCCGCCCGTGCGGCCTGTTGCTTCCGCGCGCGGGGACGCGCCCATTCCATTCTGCCTGGCGCGGGGCCTCAGTGAGAGCCGTTCCCGCCCGCGGGGATGTACCGTCGGACTGCGGCGGGCGACCGTCATGCGTGGAGAGAGCGAAACCGTGGAGGTGCGGCACCGGACTCTATTCGCCAGAGATTGCGCGATAGCCGGGAGTTTCGCGCCGTCGGAACGTATTGTCCTCTACGCCGGCGATTGTCTCGATCTCCTGAAGACGGTACCGGACGGTTCCATCCGGCTGGTCGTTACCTCGCCGCCGTACAATATCGGCAAGGAATACGAAAAGAAGCTGCGCCTCGATACGTACGTCGAGCAGCAGGCGCGCGTGATAGCCGAATGCGAGCGCGTCCTGGCCGGAGACGGGAGCATCTGCTGGCAGGTGGGAAACTACGTCGAGAAGGGCTGCATCGTGCCGCTAGATACCATTCTGTACCCGGTCTTTTCCGGCCTGGGACTCAGGATGCGCAACCGCATCGTGTGGCATTTCGAACATGGACTGCATTGCAACCGCCGCTTCTCGGGACGGTACGAAACGATCGTATGGTTCACGAAGTCGGACGAGTACGTCTTCAACCTCGACGCCGTCCGCGTCCCTCAGAAGTACCCGGGCAAAAAGCATTTCAAAGGTCCCAATGCCGGGCAGTATTCGTGCAACCCGCTGGGCAAGAATCCCGGTGACGTCTGGGACATCCCGAACGTTAAAAGCAACCACGTGGAAAAGACCGAGCATCCCTGCCAGTTTCCGGTCGAGCTCATCGAGCGCCTCGTACTGGCCCTTACTAAGGAGGGGGACTGGGTTTTGGACCCGTTCGTTGGAACGGGCACGTCAATTATCGCGGCCATCCGCCACGGGCGCCGAGGCGCCGGAGCTGAGATCGTTCCGCGATACGTCGAGATCGCGAGGAAAAGGATCCGCATGGAACTGGACGGCACCCTCAGGACGCGCCCCATGGGCAGGCCGATATATGAGCCCGCCGCGGCGGGAGGGAGCCCGGTCCATTCGCAACGGAAGAGCGACTTTGCCCAACCGGCGTTGTTCGAAGAAGATGCTGAATGCGGGAAGAAGGGTTAATCCATGAGAATAGCAGCGACGCATTCCCATCTTAATGGCCTCGAATACCTTCTGGTCCACAGAAAAGATTGCTGGAAGGATGTACAGAATGTCATTGCCCTTGTGGATGCACAAAAAAACCAGACGAAGATTTCAAGGGAAAAGACAATGATGGGCAAGGCCCTGTACAGCCCGATAGGGCTCAACAGGGACTTCAGGCGCCTTTTTCGCGAAAGAGGATGGAAGGAAAACCGGGTAAGTTATTGGGTAACTGCCAGCGAGAAGCTCATACGAAGGACGCTAACGATGCCGCCCGAAGATCAGAAACGGGAAATTGAAGCCGCCGGAGAAAAGCCGATTTTCAGTTACAACCAGACCGATTTCGTCAGGGACAGGGTGGCCGTCGAAGTCCAGTTCGGCAAGTACGCGTTCGTCGCATACGATCTTTTCGTCAAACATCTGGCTTTTTATGTGGGAGATAGAATAGACGTTGGGATAGAAGTCCTTCCAATGAAATCGTTGCAAAGTCGGATGAGCTCGGGCGTTCCTTACTACGAAGGCGAGCTGTACAACTTCGTCCGCCAGGGGCGAGGTGTTCCTGCGGTTCCTCTCGTCCTTGTCGGAATCGCACCGTGAGCGGCGCGCATGGGCGTGAGTACCGCCTGCAAGAGCAAGTAAACGGGAGCAGGAGGGGAAGAGGTGGACCTGATAGCTTCGCTGAAGGAAAAGTCGCGGCGGAAGATGCCGAGGGTTGTGTTTCCCGAGGGGGACGACGGGCGGATACGCGAGGCGGCGGCGAAAGTGGCGGAGGAGGGATTCGCCAGGCCCATACTGCTGGCGCCAGCGGGCACTCCGGTCCCCCCCGGCGTGACGCTTTCTGACCCTGGCGACGAGCAGTTGACCGCCGGGCTGGCCGCCGCCTACGCCGCCAGGCGCAAGGTCGCCGACGCGATCGCCCGGCGCGTCGTCAGGAAGCCGCTCCAGCGCGGGGCGGCCATGGTCGCCGTCGGCCAGGCCGACTGCATGGTCGCCGGCGCCGCCAACACTACCGCCGCCGTAATCTCGGCGGCCGCGCTGACGATAGGATACGCTGAGGGCATCTCCACGCCGTCCAGCTTCTTCCTGATGCTGATGCCCGACGGCAGAAAATTCGTCTTCGCCGACTGCGCCGTCCAGATACAGCCGACCGCGGAGCAGCTTGCCGATATCGCCATCGCCGGCGCGCGCTCGGCCAGGAACGTGCTGGGCATCGAGCCGGTCGTCGCGATGCTGTCGTTCAGCACCAAGGGGTCCGCCTCGCACCCGGATGCCGACAAGGTGATCGAGGCGACGCGGATCGCGCGGGTAAAATGCCCGGACCTGCCGCTGGACGGCGAGCTTCAGTTCGACAGCGCCGTTTCGGAGCGGGTGGCGAAACGGAAATGTCCTGACAGTCCGGTCGGGGGGCGCGCGAACGTCCTGATATTCCCCGATCTGGACGCCGGCAACATCGGGTACAAGATCACCCAGTATCTGGGCGGAGCACAGGCCATCGGCCCGATACTCCAGGGATTCGCCAGGCCCGTCAGCGACCTGTCGCGTGGAGCGACCGCCGCCGACATCGTGTCGGTCGCAGCCATAGTAGCCTCGCAGGTCTGAGCCGGAGCGCCTGTAGCCCTGCACCGCGCCGGCAGGGGCGGTAGCATGCGCAGGGCGGAGGCATTCCCGGCGAAAAGTGGCGGCTGGAGAAGCCGTCTCC
>JAOACM010000138.1:8360-9367 GCA_026417845.1 Planctomycetota bacterium
GGAGCCGGGCGACCGGCGATGCGGGCGGAACCGGATACGCCATCGGTCGGAGGAAGGAGGGAAAATGGGATCGGGAAGATTCAGGAGGCTCACCGAGACGGAGATCGAGGCGCTGAAGCGGAGAAACTGCCTGGCCGAGGACTGGTCCCGCGTCCTCGTTGCCGATCCGTTCCGCTACGACCGCTTCTACGGCGCGTCGTTCTCGGGGGATGTGCGTATAGGCGTGATGGAGGGCGAGATAGAGGGCGAGGGGGGCATCAGGAGGCCGTCCCGTATAGTGCGCGCCACGCTGCATAACTGCACGGTCGGGGACGGCTGCCTGATCGAGGACATCGGCGGCCACATCGCCAACTACGACATAGGCGACGGGGCGCACATCGAAGGCGTCGGGGTGATGGCTGTCGAGACCGGGGCGTGCTTCGGCAGCGGGGTCGAGGTCGAGGCGGTCAACGAGGGCGGCGGCCGCGGGATAATTCTGTTCGAGGACATCAACAGCCAGATCGCCTGCATGCACGCGATGCACCGCTACAGGCCGAAGCTGATCGAAAGCCTGGAGACCCTGATAAAGGCGGAAGTCGAGAGGGCGAAATCCGACAGGGGTACGGTCGGCGCGGGGGCCTCGATCAGGTGCGTGCCGGAAATCCTGAACGTGAAGTTCGGCCCCGGCGCGCGCGTCCTTGGCGCCTCGGCCCTGCAGAACGGCGCGGTCCTCAGCGAGCGGGGCGCTCCGACGATCATCGGCAGCGGCGTAGTGGCGAGGGACTTCATAATAGCCGAGGGGGCCGAGGTGACCGATGGGGCGATCCTGTCGAAGGTCTACGTCGGCCAGGGATGCAGGATCGGCAAGCAGTACTCCGCGGAAAACTCCCTGTTCTTCGCGAACTGCGAGGCTTTCCACGGGGAGGCCTGTTCCATCCTGGCCGGCCCGTACACTGTGACGCACCACAAGTCCACGCTCCTGATAGCCGGCCTGTTTTCGTTCTACAATGCCGGCTCGGGATCGAACC
>JAOACM010000139.1:0-6289 GCA_026417845.1 Planctomycetota bacterium
GTGTAATATATGTATGTCCGGACACCGGCGACGGACGTTCCGTCCGCCTGCCGGCAACGCGACCGCCACGGCCGGCTGGGAGCCGATCGGGCAGTTGAGGAAGCGATCCTGAAGCGGGGCGTCGCAGGAGGAGAAGTTCGCCGGCCTTTGCGGAGACTCCGCCCCGGCAGGGGAAGTTAAGAGGGCGGAACGCGCGCCGACTGGAGCGCTGGATGCCGCCCGCAACCGATATCTGCGGGTTGTTCATACCGCGCTCCCGCGAACCGCAGATCGCGGAACGGGGAACCGGAAGGAGAAAAAGCCATGCGGCGGAAGAGTTTGCCGGCGGGGGCGGGATCGCCGTCGTTCCTGGTTGCGGCCGTCGCTGCGATCCTCGCGGCGGCCTCTTCGTGGCCGGCCGGCGGAGGGGAGAGGTCGGAGGAAACCGTCGGACCGCCGGCGGATGTGGTCCTCCGGGTAGAAGGCGGCGGGCCGGTACAGGTGCGGGCGCCCGCGGAGAGCGATAAGGCGTTAGCGGCCCTCCGGGCAAGGGGTGGCGGGACGGGGGAGACATCCGGCGAAGCAGGGAAATCCGGGCCGGCGGCGACGGCGTGGGCCGAACATCCCGAAAACGTCAGGTTCAGGCTCGAGCCGATCGTTGCGGCACGCAACCCGCACAAGGGGAACTACTACGCCTGGCGCTACGGCTACGCCGGAATACTGGATGGTCCGGGCCTCGATGCCGACATATGCGACGCCGGCGACATCTCGTGCGACGCCGCGGGCAACTGCTTCTGGACCGAGCCGGGACATTTCAACGTCCTGCGCATGTGGCGCGCCTCGGACGGCAGGGTCCTGACCATCGCGGGCTCGCAGTGCGGATATCTCGATGGCCCGCTCGAGCGCGCCAGGTTCAACCCTTGGGGCGGCGGCGGATACAACCCCAGTCAGACGACCGTCTCGCGCGACGGGAAGCACGTGTTCATCAGGGACGTTGGCAACAATAATGCCCTCCGCCATGTGGATCTCGATGCCGGCGTCGTCTCGACTGTCGGTCACAGGCTCGTCTTTGCCAGAGACCTTTCCGGCGACGTCTACGTCCTCGACCCGCGCGGCGGGACCGTACCTCCAGGGAAAGGCTACAAGACCTTGCAGGTCCCGAAGCTGGAAAACGAAGGCTACTGGTACGGAAATAACTGGAAGGTCCTCGACGTTGCCAGAGGGCGGCTCTATGCCGAGAACCGCGGCCCGGTCTACTACTGGGACCTTAAGACCGGGAAGATAGTATGGGTAACTTCGAGGGAAAAGGGCCGTCCCTGGCAGGAAAGCGGTCCGATGGAAACGGCGACATTCTGGTGCCCCATCGGTCTGTCTATAAGCCCTGGCGGACGTTTCCTTTATGTCGGAGGCGGGGATGCATCCACGATCCACCGGATTGATCTGGAAAAGAAGATAGTCCAGAACCTGGGCCGCAATCCCGACGGCACCTGTTCCTTCAAAGACGGCAGGGAGGAAGGGCGCTTCTGCGACTGGCCGAGCACCGCGGACTTCGCCGCCGACGGCACCGGTTACTGGGGATCGCCGCCGGGGATTTTCAAGCTCACTCCGGTGAAATGATGGCACCGATGCCGGATGCATCCGCCGGTCCGTATCGCGGGCCGGAGCCGGCACCGGATCGGCTCAATCGCCCGGAGGGGCCACATCGGGGATTGCAGGAGGACAAGGATCATGCGCGGGATGTTAACGGTGGCATGTCTGGGTCTTGCGCTGGCGTGCGCCGCGGCAGGTTCCGGCGAGGAGATTTCCGCCGAGGTCCTGCTGCCGGGGCACGAAGCCACGGATGCCCATACGCCGGCGATGGCTTTCGGGAAGGATGTTTTCCTCGTCGTCTGGCGGGCGGGGATGGGCGAGAGGGCCGACATCGTTGCCCTGCGCCTCGACAAGGCCGGGAAGCCGCTCGACGCCAGGCCTTTCGTCATCTCGGCCGCGAAAGACTGCCAGGAGCGGCCGCGCGCGGCATTCGGCGGCGGCGTTTTCCTCCTGGTCTGGCAGGACTTGCGGAACGGGAAGGACTGGGATGTCTATGCCGCGCGCGTGACGCCCGAAGGCAAGGTTCTCGACCCGGAAGGCATCGCCGTGGCGGCCGATAAGCGCAGCCAGGTAAATCCGGCATTATGTTTCGACGGGTCCGCCTTTCAGCTCGTCTGGCGCGACCTGCGCGGCGGCGTGGACTATGCCGTCTACGGCGGACGCGTCACGGCAGACGGCAGGCTTCTCGACGGCCCGGGCGGCGTCCTGGTGCAGGAGCCGATACAGGATATTTTCACGACCGTGACCGGCCCGCCCGGGATCGGCTCGGCCGGCGACGGCAGGGCCGTGGCCGCCCTCCACAGCCGCGTGCTCAGGGCCTGGGGCATGGCCGGGGGGAAGGCTACGGGCAAGCCGGCGGCGGCCCTCAAGGCGGAGCGCGAGTCTCGCCGCAACAATGGCTGGGATCCCGCCTTTGCCTCCGACGGCAAAAAGCTCCTCATGGTATTCACGACCTTCCGGCAGATCAGCCGCGGCGGGATAATCGGCGGGTCGGGCGCGGCGATTCTGAACCCAGACGGATCGGGCCTGCCGGTCGAAGTCATAGACATGACCGGCATCGAGCACGGCGAGGGGTGCGCAATCCGAAACCCATCTCCGTGCTGGGACGGCTCGACCTACGTGGTCGCCTGGGATATCGAAAGGGGCGAACGCGGCAAGCCGGCCTATGATGCGGTCTTCCTGCGGCGTGTCTCGGCGGACGGAAAACCGTGGGGAGAAACGGTCTTCGTGGCCGGCGAACTGGCCAGCCCGGCCTTCCACCCCGCCGCCGCATCGGACGGCGCGGGAACTACAGTTATAGCTTACGAGCGCGGACCGAAAACCGGCCAGGAACCCATCAGGATCGGCGTCCGGACCCTCAAGAGGCAATAAGAACCCATCCCAAAACTTCCCGTCGCGAAGTTGGGAGCGCGGAGCCGTAAGCTTAGCGGCAACAGGTTTTCGGATTAGCCTCATAAAGGGCCGGCAAACGTCCCCCGGTCATACCCGGAGCGCCGGAATCGTGTTGCGGGGGTGACGGCCGGTCAGGAGATCCCCCCCGACTATCGTCTCTCTTCCTTCCGGGCGGGGGAAGGGAGGGCGATGTGATCCGACGATATTCCGGATAGCCTCTCTTCTCTACGCTTGAGCGGAGAGGACCGGGCGAGGGGCGCGGCAGTTGCAAACTCCGTGTGGCGAGCCGGGCGTCCGGGAATCTCCGCGGCGCCCGCTCGTGCCGCAACTGCTGGCCGGCAGGGACGTCCCGTGCCCGTCCGGGCGAGGTCGTTACTCCGCCGCCTGCCGCCGGCATCTTGGCGCACCGGAGGAATTCCGGAATTTATCCGTCGAACTCCGCGCCGGCGACGTTCTAATTATGCGAGGGAGGGCGTTCGAATGGCCGGATGGACCGATATCCTGCTCGCTTGCGCCGACCGGGCCTATCTGGCGGCGCTGCGCGTGACAGGCGATCCCTCGCTTGCCGAGGATGCCGTTCAGGAGGCTTATCTGCGCCTGCTCGGCGGGCCTGTATCGGATCTTCCTTCCGAACGGCTCCGCGGCTACCTGCTGAAGACCGTCCACAGCGTCGCCGTGGATATCGTGCGGTCTTCGGCGCGGCGGCGCGGGCGGGAAGAGGAGGCGGCGAAGATGGGCGCGAACCGAGAGACCGCCGATCCGGCCGATATCGTCGCGGCCGGGGAAACGGCCACGGCGGCCCGCCGTGCGCTGGCCGCGCTTCCGGTCGAACTCCGGCTGCCCGTGTCGCTTTGCTGCGAGCAAGGGCTGTCGCATCGCGAGGCTGCCGAGATACTGGACATTCCCGAGAAGACCGTGACCGACCGGCTGCACAGGGGGCTGGATCGGCTCCGTGCCGTAATGGCCGCCGCCGGATATGCGGCGTGCGGGCCTGCGGCGCTGGGGGAGGGTCTCGGATCGCTCGGCCTGCCCCCCGCCCCGGCCGGGCTGGTGGCGAGGCTGAAGGGGCTGGCCGGAGCGGCGCCGCCTCCGGCTCCGGGCGCGGGTTCCGTCCCGGCGGGCGGGGAAACGGCCGGAGGGGGACAGGCGGGAGCAGGAAAGGCTGGCGCGAAAGCGGCCGGCAGAGAGGCTGCCGGCAGCGAACCCGCAGGCGCGGCGGAATCAGGCGGCGGATCGGTTGGCGGGAACGCGGGCGCGG
Source organism: Planctomycetota bacterium (assembly GCA_026417845.1). Lineage (GTDB taxonomy): Bacteria > Planctomycetota > SZUA-567 > H5-PLA8 > CALKMO01 > CALKMO01. Next base: position 4,220 of record JAOACM010000139.1, read on the forward strand.
GAGCGGACGGGGCGCGGCAGGCCGCGTCTCTGTGCGGGAAGGGAGGACTCGTCGTGAAGATAGGATTGGGAGCGGCGGCGGTGGGGCTGGCCGTCTGGGCGGCGTTGTTGTGGCCGGCCGGCGGGCCGGGCAGGTCGGAGGAGCCGACGGGTCCCGCGGGCAAAGCCGCCGCGCCGGCGCAGGTAGCTGGGGAGGCCAGGGCGGCGTCCAAGTTCGCCACGCCGGTCTGGGACCCGGGCGCGGAGTGGGAGCGGGAAGGCAATTTCGCGGGCTGCGGCCTGATGGGTTACTTCGACGGTCCGCGTGAGGGCATTCTTGCCGCCGACTCGATCGGGCTCTACAACTGGTTTGCGGAGGGCGCCGACAACCGGCTGCGGACCTACGATCCCGCCACCGAGCGCTACTACACGGTGGCCGGAACCACCCATGGCTACCTCGACGGGCCGTTCTCCCGTGCGCGCTTCGCGATCAACGGTCCCAACAGCGGCTACGTCAGCAGTATATCCAGCGCGATGTCCCCCGACGGACGCTACATGTATCTGTCGGAAGGGAGACTGGGCGTCCTGAGGCGCCTGGACTTTCAGAAGCGGGAAGTCGTCACCATCAGCAACGACAAGCGGACGTGCGGTGCGATGGCGGCTGACAGCAAGGGCAATCTCTACATAGTGGGGTGGAGCGGGGGGATCAGGATGTCGCCCGACGGAAAAATCGAGCAGCTGAATATAAATCCCGGGGATCTCATCGGGCACGGTTTCTGCATCGTCTACGACGAAAAGAACAACCGCATCTACGGCGCCAACCGCGGCAACCAGAACTTTATAGCCGAAGGGGACAAGCGGTACTGGTACATAGGTTACTGGGATTTGAACGCCGGCGGGAAGTTCACAGGTGTCCTGCCGCAGCCGCGCAAGGGCGAGAAAACCAGGGCGCAGAAGGATTCCGGCCCGTTCGAGGGCACGTGGCTGCACTGTCCCGGCGGCATCTGCTGGGGCCCGGACGACCCCGACTACCGTTTCCTCTACTACGGGGGTGGCGACGATCACACTTTCTATCGCCTCGATCTGGAGAAGAAGTATTGGGTGGTCTTCGGCTCGCCGGCGCCCCGACCTCCGGGCAACTACAAGGCCGCCAAGGCGTTGACCAACTGCCGGTTCGGCGATCGGAAGGATCTGCCGTGCCTCTATATTCAGGAGTGGTGCGGAACCCCGATATTCGATGCCGACGGTAACATGTACTTCCCTGAGGCGCTCAACCAGAACCTGATCCGCTACCGGCGCGTCAGGTAAAGGAGGGACCTATGCGTCTGACGAGGACGATTCGACTGGCGGGCGGCGCGTTTGCGGGGATGCTGGCCTGGTGCGGAGCGGCCCGCGCGAGCGAGAACCTGTCCGCCGAAACGCTCCTTCCGGCCGCGAACGACCGGGACGCCTACTGGCCCGGAGCAGCCTGGGGGAAGGACAATTTCCTCGTAGTCTGGCAGTCGGGACGCGATGTGCCCGGCGGAAACGGGGGGGATATCGTCGGATGTCGCGTGGACAAGTCTGGCCGGCCGATGGACGCCGCGCCCATCGTCATCGGAGCGGCCAGGGACGAGCAGGAGCAGCCCCAGGTTGCGTTCGGCGGAGGCGTTTTCCTGGTTGTTTGGCAGGACCTGCGCAACGGGAAAGACTATGACGTTTACGCCGCCCGGGTCGCCCCGGAAGGCAAGACGCTGGATTCCGGCGGGATACTTATCTCCGGTGGACCGAAGAACCAATGCCTGCCGCGCGTGGTCTGGGACGGCAAGACCTTTCTGGTCGTCTGGGCCGACATGCGCACGGGGTTCTACGAGGTCTGGGGCGCGCGAGTGACGGCCGACGGCAGGATACAGGACGGCCAGGGCTTCACGGTGGCGGCGGGGCCTCCCAGCAAACACACACCGCTCCGCAGCGTCCGGTTCGATCCGGCGGCGGTATCCTGCGGCGACGGTGCCAGTCTGGTGTTCTGGACAAGCAACGGCTATGCGTGGGAGCGCGGGGTGCCGGACGGAATTCGCTGCGGGACCCATTTCGTGCGCGATGGGAAGCCGGT
>JAOACM010000139.1:6299-9297 GCA_026417845.1 Planctomycetota bacterium
TGTCAAGAATCCGCAGGGGGGCAGAAGTCCCTATCCCGCCACAGGATGCTCGCCCTTGTCATTGGCCAAGGGAGCGAAGAGCTACTTGGTCACGTGGCGCAACTTCCGGCCGGTGGGCCGCGGCGGCGGCATCTTTGAGACGTCCGCCATGATGCTGGATGAGGCAGGCAAGCCCAGCGGCAAGCCGTTCCAGCTGGAAGGATGCGTCATGGAAACCGGCGCGGCCTGGGATGGGTCTGCCTACGTGGCGGCTTGGGGCCGACTGACGCTGAAAGACGGCAACCGGCACGGCCCGGCCCCGGCCAGCGAGTCGGTAGCAGCCATTCGCCTGGGGGAGAATGGCGAGCCGGTCGGCGGCAAGTTTGAAATCTCCGGAACATTTGCCGCTCCGGCGTCGCATCCGGCGGTCGCCTCCGACGGCGCGGGCACGACGCTGATAGCCTACGAGAAACACCCCGAGACGGGCGATGTACCGATAAAAATCGCCTTCCGGATGCTGCGCGCCGGGCCGTAGCCGCGCGCGTCGGATCGCCGGAAGCTGTCCTGCGACATCCCTATTCCGCCGCTGCCGGCGACCATATTATCCGTAGCCGCGATGCGGCGCGAACGGTCCCAGCCACCCCTTCCGCTCCCTCCCTTCCTGTTTTCTCGCCTCCCGTCCGTTCCGACGCGCCCCGGCCGGATCCGCCTCACGCCGGTTGCCGTTCGCGAAGGCTCGCCCCGGCGCGGCGGGTGCATGATCGAAAACGCGCAACCCGTGGCGGATGCGTTCGGAATACCGGGGATTTCCGGCAGCCGCCCGGGCCGCGCGAGCGCCGGGTCCGGCCTGCGCTCGAACGCTACCCCTCCGATCGGAATCGAACAACCGCACCTGCTGCCGTGCACCCCAGCCCGGAGAATTGTCGCCGGGGGGGGTGCGCTGTTGGTTCGCAGAGACGGCCATCGGAGAGGACGCGACGGGCAGCCGCCAGAGAAGATGCGCGCCTGCTTGCCTCCAACGTACTCTGGAGGGCGCCTTGGGCAAAATCGCGGGAAATTGCAGCCCCGGGCTTGTGCGTTCTCTCTGTACGGCTGGGGTAGCGCCTTTCTGCTGTAGCCGGGAATCTCCTTGCGACGGAGTACAACGCAACCGCCTGGGCGCCGAAGGCGTTGACTGGCCAGTCAGTCGGGCGATAATCGAAGCGTCCGGATGCGGGGCCGGCGCCTGCGGCGCGCCGCGATGCCGTCGCATATGGGGAACGGCGGGAGAATCCGTCGCGGGGTCCGCCGGAGACGCCGCGGATTCCGGAGCGGGGGCGGCCGGCCGCGGCACGGGGAACCGCGATGAAACTGTTCAAGTGGCTGCTGCCGGGGCTAAGGATCAAGCGGTGGATATTCGTAATCCTCCTCGGCGTGTTCTTCGCGGTCCTCGGTACGGTGGAAGTGCTCGCGTATCTGTTCCGCGTCGAGGAGGTTACCCGCGGTCGCATTGACCTTGCTATCGCCCTGGGGTGTTTTCTCATCAGCGCCGCAGCCCTTGTCACGGGCATCTACCGCCTGATGAAAAGCCTGGGGGAACTGCTCGACCGCAGGGGATCCCGCAAGGACATCGTGGACCTCGCCTACGAGAAACGCTACCTGGAAAGAGGCCCCAGGGTGGTCGCGCTCGGCGGCGGGACCGGGCTGAGCGTGGTGCTGACAGGGATCAAGGAATATACGAGGGAACTGACCGCCGTCGTTTCGATGGCGGACGATGGCGGATCGTCCGGGCGGCTCCGGCAGGAACTGGACATAGTCCCGCCTGGAGATATCAGAAAATGTCTGATAGCTCTGGCAGATGAGGAGCCACTTATGTCCGAGCTGCTCGGCTACCGTTTCCCCGACAGCGAACTGGCCGGGCACTGTTTCGGCAACCTGTTCCTGCTGGTGCTGGCGCGTCTGAGGGGCGATTTCGGGGAGGCAGTGCGCGAGGCCAACCGTATACTTTCGGTCCGCGGCCGCGTCATCCCATCTACGCTCGACCGGATATTCCTCGTGGCCAATCACGCCGACGGCACCAAGACGACCGGCCAGCGCCTGATCAGCGAGTCGAGCAGAAAGATCGTCTCCCTCGAGCTGAAACCGAACCCGGGCCCGGCCGCGCCGGATGTCATCCGCGCAATCGAGGAAGCCGATCTTATAGTACTCGGGCCGGGGAGCTTGTATACCAGCGTCCTGCCGAACCTGCTGATAGACGGCGTGGCGCGGGCCATAGACAGGTCCGCAGCGCGGAAGGTTTACGTGTGCAACGTGATGAGCCATGAGGGCGAGACAAAGGATTACGGCGTCCGGGACTATCTGGATGCTATCTGCTCCCACACGAAACCTTACAGGGTGTTCGATACTGTGCTGGTCAACAATGGCAACTATTCGCCCGAGGCCGATAGAATACTGAAGGAGCGGAATGCGAAGCCGGTCATGCTCCGCGATCCGGCGGAGTTACGGGATTATGCCGTCGAAGTCGTCCTGGAGGACGTTATAAACCCTTCGTACCCTCTCCGCCACGACTCGCGCAAGCTCGCGAACGCGTTGATGGGCATGCTGAAGGACAGAAAAAAGTAGACTTGCTTTCGGGGGGGCGAGGCGGTATTTTTCAGTTGCCAAGCCGGCTTCCCGACCGGGCGAGCGCCAATCGTAAGAGGGATTTGCCCTGCTGCGGATTACGGGGGTGGGGCGGCGATCTTGCGTTAAGAGCCTGTCCAAAACCCCGGACGCGGAGTTGTTGGGATCGAGGCTGCTCCCTTTCCCGTCCGGAGGTTCTGGACAGATTCTAAGAGAGGATGCTTCCGTGCCGGGCTATGGAGAGGAATGGCAGGAGCGCAGGGTTTCGATCCTGAACAAGGACGGGATCCACATGCGCCCGGCGGCGAAATTCGTCGAGATGGCAATGTCCTTTTCGGCGGACGTCAGGGTGGCAAAGGGCGGGCGCGAATTCAACGGCAAGAGCATATATGACATGATCGAGTTCGCGGCGCTGATG
>JAOACM010000140.1 GCA_026417845.1 Planctomycetota bacterium
CCGACATACTGGTCATGAGGCATCCCGATGCGGTCGAGAAGGTTCGCGGCGTGATAGGAGAGTTACTGGGGAAATAGGAATCCGTCCGAAAACTTCCCGCCGGGCAGTGTGGATCGCTGAGCGTATAAGCTGAGCGCCGGAGGTTTTCGGGCAGGCTCTTAAAGCCTGTCCCCCAAACCCTTGGACGGGAAAGGAGGCGACTTGGAGTCTTGGGTTCCGCGCTCGAGGTTTCAGGCAGGCTCTTACTGCTGACAGCAGCCTGGCTCCCGCGCTTTTTGTGCGTTTCCCGCGACGGTTCCGGCTTGACTTGGCTGCCGCCGCGGCTTACTTTTCTTTAAGGAGGCAGGCGCATTTTTCGTGCTCTCCGTTATGCGCGGCGCCTGGCGGTAGCGTCGGCAGGAGGTGCATCTGGTGGCTGGCGATTCGCGGGCAACCGGCGGCGGAAGCGCCCCGACGGACGGAAGGGGAGGGAATAAGCCGCCCTGGACGGCCGATGCGAAAAATGGCGGGACCGCGAATGAGCCGCTTCCGGCGGGCGGACGGCCGGCGGGAAGGATCGGACACGAGCCTTTCGGGTGCCGCGCCGTCAGGATGGGATTCGTATCTTGGGAGCAGGTCGAGAAGGCGCTCGCCGTTCAGCGGAAGTTGCGCGAGCGCGGCATCAACCGGCTGATCGGGATGATCATGATCGAGCTGGAGATGCTGGATACCACCCAGCTCCTCTCGATTTTGAAAAGTTATGAGCTGGAGCGCGAGGCGGATTCCGCCGGGCGCCTGTCCGGATCCGGCGACCCGGAAGCCGGTTCCGGCGGATCGAAGGCGGGTGCCGCAGCGCCGGAGACGGGGGGGCGGAGGCGGGAGGCTGGCGGGAGGTAGCGCGCGGCGGGCGCGCCGCGAAGCCCTCCCGACCGCACGGCTGCAGGATAGCGGCGGCCGGGCACGGGGCGGTTTTCCGGTATTATGGAACCTTCGTATCAGCGCACCGATACGTGGTCTTTCGGGCTGGGACGGCCCCTGATGGGACTGCCCGTCCGCGTCCGATGGGACGCGTTCGTCATCCCCATCGCGCTCTATCTGCAGGCGCTGGGAAGTTTTTCCGGACCCTTGAGCTCCGCTCCGCACCTGAAATTCGCTGCCGGCGCACTCCTGTACTCGGTGCTCCTGTACCTTTTCGTCTATCTGCACGAGATCGGCCACGCGTACGCGGCCCGGAGGCTGCGCGTGCCGGTTCGCGAGATAGTGCTTACCCCCTTGGGCGGGACGGCCGTCGTAGGGAGCAGGATGCCTTCGCCCGGGGCCGAGCTTGTCGTGACAGCATCCGGGCCGGCATCCAGCGCGACGCTCGCCCTGGCGGCGCTCGCCGCCGCGCTGGCCCTGGGCGCCTCGCGCGAAATCCGCGTCTTCGGCCTGGGGCTGTCGGTTGTTTCCATCCTGGCGAACGCTTTCCTGATCAACGCCGCCCTTGCCCTCTTCAACCTCATCCCATCGTTCGACATGGACGGCGCAAGGATGCTCAGGGCGGCCCTCTCGTACAGGATGCACCCGGGCCGGGCTACTTACTCCGTTGCGCTGCTGGGCCAGTTCCTGTGCGTGCCGATGGCCGCCTTCGGCTTCTATCTGGGCGGGACGGGCGGCGCCCTGCTGGTATTCATAGCCGTGATGAACTTCTTCGCTTGCGAGAGAGAGCGGTACGCCGCTCAGGAAGGCGACATCTATGGCGATGACCGGGACTGGACGGCCTCGCTCCGCGACCTCGGCATCGAAGATTCCGCCGCCGACCGGCCGCGGAAACAGGGCCTGCTGGCCAGATTTATTGCCAGGCGCAGGGAGGCCAGGCGCAGGCGCAGGGAAGAAGCAGAAGCCGCGCTGCGCGCCAGGGTTGACGACGTGCTCAAGAAGGTCAAGGAATCCGGTCTTAACTCGCTTACCAGAAAAGAACGCAACCTGCTCATGAAAGCCAGCGAGGAGTTCCGCAGGAAGTCCTCCGGCAGAATCAGAAAGGTGACGTGATCGCGGGCAAAGACCCGGTATCCAGAGCGCCCGGGGCCCTGATCCGATCGGGAAGCCGCCCCCGAACCCACCGCTGGAGGCAACCACCGGGTCGAGTACACCCCTTGGGCATTGATGGGCGCGGCGCGACGCGGCGCAGTGAGAGACGGGCGCGAGCTGGGCCGACTACGCGGCTTCCTTCCACCGATCTCCGGGAAGTCTCAGCCGTACCAGTCCCGTCCTGTCGAACGCATCGGAAGAACGCTTGCGCCTGCACCGTTCGTTCCTCAGTACCTCCAGCAGCGCCAGTCTGGCCAGAAAAAGCGAATACTCCCACAGAGACATCCCCCCGCCGGGTCGCCATCTGGCCAGCCGCCGCAGCGTGATCAGCGCCGTTTCCTGGACCATGTCGTCCCTTTCGGTCCCCTCAGGCCACGATCCTCTTCCGTCTTTGACGCGGGTGACCTTTCTTGCCGCCCACAGCGCTACCCTCCCCATCCGCTCCATCTCCGGCGACGATGGGAACCGCTTCTTCCTGCCTCGATGTGTCTTCCGACGTCCCATGTTCCCCTCCTCTTTTCCCCAGTCGGCATCGGGCGCCTCGGACCGCTCGAAAATACGCCCGATCCGCGCCTTTGCTCTCCGGTAATTGCTCGCCGCGTTCAGGTTGCGGCTGCTATTTGCAGTGGCTCACCCGGACGGGGCAACAATGGCGCTGCTGCAAATAAGACCGCTATGCCGCTGCGCTCCAATAATGAGCACGGCAAACAATTACGCGTCATTCGGGCCGGCGCGGGGCGAAGGAGGCGTGGCATTGCGCGCACGATCTGCGGAGCGATCCGACCGCGTAGCGGGCGGCGTTCCAGTCCGGGAGCATGGCATTGGCGGCCTCCGAAAGAGATTCGCAGGCGCGCTTCATGCCGCGGCAGTACGACTCGAACTGTCTCTCCGCGGCCAGGCGGCTGTCTGGCGAGTCCTTCGATCCTGAGGCCGCCAGCCAGGCGGAGTACGCCTGCTCATCCAGGGGCATGCGCGATATCTCCCTGATCTCGCGGCCGATTTCCTCCGCGGCCCTTCCGATCACCTGCGCGCCGCGTCCATCCTTCAGGCGATCCTCGATCCTGTCAACCTCGCGCTGCATCGCGCGCATGCGTGCCGGCAGCAGGTCCCTTTCGTCCCGCGGCTTGCTCTCCGGCCTCCGCCCGCACGAAAAGGCCGCCAGCGCCGAAGCAATGACCGCTGGAAACAGGAACGCGCAGAATCCGCGCATCGTGAAGAACCTCCCCGAAAGCCGCGTCCGATCGTCAACGAGTGTATTTGCGCCCTCGCCTGGCCTTCCCCGTAATTGCTTGCCGTGCTCATTATTGGAGCGCAGCGGCATAGCGTTCTTATTTGCAGCAGCGCCATTATTGCCCCGTTCGGGCGAGCCACTGCAAATGGCAACCGCCACCTGAATGCGGCAAATAATTACCCTCTTCCCCGGATTGGAGAGGGAGCAGTTTCCCAGGCGGGGTGTCGCGACCGGATCGGCCGGCGCCTTCCATCGGGCGACCGCGCCTTCGACAGCAGCTTCGCTCCCCCCGGGCGGCTCTCCGCTCCGCCCGCGCTTCCGCCGGTCCCCTCCGATCATCTCCCCACGGGGCTTGGTGGGAGCCTGAAACCGTACGGTCCCTCGCGACCGGCGCGGACTTCCTCCCTGAGGATGTCCCTGAGCGCGTACCACCTGGCCTGATACGCCGCGTTGTCCGGAGCCAGCCTCGCCGCATCCGCCATGAACCGCACCGCCTCGCGCCACCGGCGCAGCGCCGCGAACGCATCGGCCGCGGTCGCACGGTAGTCCGGATCGTACGGGTCCAGCCTTACTGCGGCCTGCGCCAGTTCGCGGGCCTCGACCGGATCGTACAGCGGCGAGGCGGGGGAGCGGCAGAGGATGTGCGCGAGATTATTCATGGCTCTGGAGGAAGCCGGATCGGAACGGATCGCCAGCCTGTAGGATTCCGCCGCCTCGGCCTCGCGCCCCATCCGGTCGAGCGCGAAGCCGCGGTTGATCAGCGCCTGCGGATTGCCCGGAAGCAACCGAAGGGCCAGATCGGCGTCGCGCAGGGCCATCTCGATCTTCCCCTCCTGAGCCAGGCATCCGGCCCTGGACGCCAGCAGGTGGCCGATGACCTCGCGGTCCGTCAGCCCTCTCAGGTATATCCCCGACATTATCGCCCGTTCCGATATCCTCCGCCACCTGACGTAGAAGGCGTCGCTGAGGTTATCGCAGGGGCGCGTAAGGTCCAGGTTTCTCCGGCGCCCATCGGGATAGTAGCATCTCAGGAAGAAATGGCCGGGGACGGCGACGCCCCGTACGGGCAGACCCAGGCGCCTGGCTATCCCCAGAACGAGCAAAGACGTTCCCAGACAGCTCCCGGCCTCCCCGCGAGCCAGCAGTTCCGGATCGAACTCGTCCAGCCTGTTGCGCCCTGGACGCGCAGGAGGGATTTTTTCGAGTATGCATTCGATCGCCTCGTCCATGTGGCCGCAACCGGCCGTCTCCTCCCTTACCTGTTCCGCCAGTTCGCGTGCCAGCCTGAGCGCTCCCGCCGCGTCGGCTTCCGGCCGCACCTCCCTGGCCAGCGCCATCGCGGTCTCGATCACGTCCAGCTTCTCGTCCGGGAGATCGAGAATCCTCGCGATATCGTTCCTGGGCGAATCGGGATCGTGCGGCACGAAACGGCCGCACTCCGAAGGCGGCGGATCCCATATCGCCGTCTCAGGACCGGGACCGCACCCTACCGTCGCCAGCATGTACGCGGCCAGCGCCGGGATCGCCGGTATCGCACGAGGCTGACGAGTATGAAAGGATGGCGCCTGTCGCCGGTCCACGTCCATCCCGCGGCTCTCCGTACAAGGCTGGCGTAAGGCCGTGCGGAAGATGGCCCCCGGCCGCCCAATGGTCCTGGAATAGAAATATAGCACGCGGCCGGCTGCGGGGAAAGTTTTGTAGCGTTCCCTCCGGTACCGGCCCGGTTTTGGTCTGGACACGGATGACCGGGCGTCTAAAATCCGCGCTTCGCTGGCCAGCCCGGTTGAATCGGCGGGATGGCTGCCGGCGGGAGGGAAACTTTCCTGGAGGCGACAGATCATGGTAGGGATTCTCGGGCGCAAACTCGGCATGACGCAGATATTTGACGAGAAGGGGACGCGCGTGCCGGTGACGGTCATCGAGGCCGGACCATGCAGGGTCCTGCAGGTCAAGACGATCGAGAAGGACGGTTACCTGGCCGTGCAGCTCGGATTCGACGAAAAGAAGGCGAAGAACACGACGCTCCCGCTGATCGGCCACTTCCACAAGGCAGGGACGACGCCGAAGAGGTTCGTGCGGGAGCTGAGATGCGACGAGCCGCCGCAGGTAAAGGTGGGGGATGAGGTGAAGGTAACCGTACTGGAAGGTACAAGGTGGGTTGACGTAACCGGCATATCGAAGGGCAAAGGGTTTCAAGGCGGCGTGAAGAGATGGCATTTCCACGGACTGGGGGCATCCCATGGTTGCAGCAAGCGGCATCGCGCGCCCGGATCCCTCGGGCGCGCCTGTTCGATATCCAAAGGCGTCCCCAAGGGCAAGCGTATGGCTGGACACATGGGAGACCGTCAGGTCACGGTTCAGGGGCTGGCGGTTGTCAGGATAGACCCGGAAAGGAATCTGCTGCTCATCAGGGGCGCGGTGCCCGGGGCGAACGGCGGATTCCTAGTGATCAGGAAGGGATTGCGCGACTATCGCGAGGCCGCGAAGGCGGCGAGGAAGGCGGCGGCGGGGATCGCCTGATGGGGCCGCGACGCGTTTCTTGCGCAGACCCGGCGGGGACAAGGGCAGGCGCGCGGCCTGCCCTTGTCGTATCGGGCGGAGGTGCGGTCGCGGCGGGTGCCGTCCCGCCTTCCGCCGATCCGGCCGGCAAGAGAGACGATGCCGTGAGGAGGCTGGGTCCAGCCGCGAGTGTGCCATGGAAGACATAATAGGCAGGCTCCTCGAACTTGAAAGAACCGACCGCGAGCTTATACGCGCCAGGAAACGGCTCGCTGAGATACCCGCGGAACTGACCGGGAAAGAGCGGGCACTCGCGGAGGCCTCGGCGGCGCTCGAACGCCTGCGTGAAGAGTGCGCGAGGCTGCAGGCGGATCTCGACGCGACCGACCTGGAGATCCGGGGCGGGGAGGAGATACTGGCCAGGTACAAGAAACAGCTCGGCATGTGCAAGAGCACCAGGGAGATGACCGCTATCCGCAACCAGATGAAGGCTCAGCAGGTGTGGATAGATCAGTATGTGGAAAAGGGCATGGCCCTGATGCAGGAGCTCGAAAAGAAGAAGGCGGAGGCGGCCAGGTTGGAGAATGAGATCGAGGCCGCCAGAGTCGCGATCGAGGAGGCGAAGGCGCTCGCATCCGCGGAGTCCAGCGAGCTGCAGAGAAAGGAAGCCGATCTCTCAGAATCGCGGGAACGCATAGCGGCCGGGATACCGGCGGACGATCTGGCAGTGTATGAAAGCGCTCTCAGGTCCCGTGGGGAGGCGATTGCCAGAGTCTGCGGAGGCGGAACGTGTTCGGCGTGTTACATGCGGCTGCCACCGCAGATACATAATCTCGTCCTTCTCAAAAAGGGACTGGTGACCTGCCCGAGTTGCGGGCGCATATTGACGCCGTAGGCACGGCGACCGGGTTTCGCCAGCGGGATTCGCGCGGACGTTTCCCGCTGGCAGCCTCACAGCCGTGAAGACCTGCCGTCATGCCGCTGCGCCGCGCAATATCGCCGCCGCGCGGCGCAGCGGAGGGTTCGGGGCGGCGGCCGCTGTCGCGTCGGAGGAGCATCGAGTGGACGTTGACGACAGGGCAGGCCAGGATAAGGCCCGGATGGCGCCGGTGGAATCCGGGGCGCCCGAAGGGCCATCGCGCCTGCGCACCTGGCTGTGCCAGCCGCTGGATTCGCTCGCGAGGGTACTCTCCAGGGAGTCCGAAGGGATCCTCGTGATCCGTGGCGTCGCCTGCGGATGCGGAGAGGGCGCCCGGGTCTTCTCGATCGAACTGAATGAAGAGGAAGGCGTCGCGGCGCTGACGTGCCGGAAATGCCGGCGGACGATCCGGCTCTATGAGAGGTCCCTGGCGTGGGGGTTGCCGCGAAAAGAGGGGGAGCAGCCGAAAGTTTTCCCATATAAATGCTCCTGCGGCGGGCACGCCTTCCAGGTGGCCGTGGGCATGGAATATCCGCGGGACCGGGTAAGCGACGAGGACATGCTGCAGTTTTCGATCGCGGCCGCATGCCTGGCGTGCGACGAGATATCCGTGGCTTTCGACGACGAGGGGGATTGACGGGAGCGCGGCGGAAACCGGCGGAGCCGTTCTCCGCGCCGCATTCCTATGTGGGGAGCCATCGGGCGGCCGTCCCGACCCGCGGCTCCTCCATACCGCGCATTCCCGGGAGTGGGGGGCCATATTCTCCGCGCCGCGAAAAATGTCCGCGGCGTCACGGGCAGCAAATACGCCGCATGATGTGGATCCCGCCCGCGGTCTCCCGGCTCGCCCGGATATCTCTATGGCAGCGATCGGGGGGGGACGCATCCGCCCGGCGCGAAGTCCCCGTCCGCGGCAGGTATCTTCGCGCGGCATTTCTGACCGGCGCGGCGGATGTTTCGGCCTTTGCGGTTGAAATCTGCGTCTCCCGCCTTCTTCCGGGATGGCGCCGGGCGCAGTCCGGCGGCGACGTCGCGGCAGGCGAGTCCTTATGCATTCGGATGCCGAATTGCCGCTTTCTGCGCGGCTTGGGCGCGGCGGTGCCGCGAAGATCCTGTACGCGTGCCTCTTTGCCTCCGGCGCGGCCGGACTTATCGCCGAAGTGGTCTGGGCCAGGCAGTTCGGTCTCATCTTCGGCAGCAGCGCGTGGGCGGTGGCCGTCGTGCTGGCCTCGTTCATGGCCGGCATGTCGGCTGGGAGCGCCTTGCTTGGCCGGATCGCCGACAGGACGGCCGACCTTTTACTGATGTACGCGGCCATGGAGGCCGGCATAGGAGCCTGCGTGGCCGCCACCCCCTGGCTGTTCCCGGCGATCGAATCGCTCTACGCGCGCGCGGCCGGAGCGTTCGGGATGGAGGGATGGCCGCTCCGGGCGGTACAGGCCGCGGGCGCGTTCGCCGCGACGGTCGTGCCGACCGCGCTGATGGGGGGAACGCTGCCCACGCTGGTCAGGTTCCTAGCCCGGACGGAGATCGGAGTCGGCGGCGGGATCGGGCGGCTGTACGCCGCCAATACGCTTGGGGCGGCATCCGGCGCCTACGCGACGGCCTTCCTGCTGATCGAAAGTCTCGGCATGCGCGGGACGCTGCTGGCGGCCTGCGCGCTGAACCTCCTCGCGGCCGCGGGTGCCATCGTCCTGCGCAGATGCGTTGCGGTGGCCGAGGCGGCCGGGAGCAGAGGGCCGCTGGGTCGGCGATGGGCAGCTGTGGATGACGGGATTGCCCGGTGCGAGGGGGCGGCGGGCGGCACTTCCGGAGGCGTAAGGGCCGGCGTCGGAAGAGCGGAGGACGGGGAGGCTCCGCACGATGGGACCGGGGCGGGAGAAGGCGGGTACGGCGGAGCCGCGGCGGACCGGGGCGTGACGGGGCAGCCGCCTGCGTCATACGGATCCATCCTGCTGATCGCGGCCTTCGCGAGCGGATTCATATCGTTTGGTTTCGAAATCGTCTGGACGAGACTCCTCTCGACCCTGTGCCTCGGTTCGACGTCCTACGCGTTCGCCTCGATGCTGACAGTATTCCTTCTGGGCATCGTGCTTGGCAGCGCCGTTTTCGGCGCGTTCTTTCGCGATGCCGGCCGCGCCAGGTCCGTGACGGTTTTCGCCGTCTGCCAGATCGCACTGTTTCTGAGCGGCGCGGCCGCTCCGCGCATCTCTCTGGCAGTCTCGCAGGTCGGCGATGTGGCGTGGACATCCGGTGGTGATGCTGCATCGTCCGGGCCGGTCCCTGACGCGGTCGTGGCCTCCTCGTTCCTCATCCGGTCGGCGGCCGTCATGTTTATACCGACTTTTCTGATGGGGATCACGTTCCCGCTCCTGGCCCGCCTCTACAGCGACAGGCCCGGCCGCGAGGCCGGAAGCCTCGGTCTCTTTTACGCCGCCAACTCGGCCGGGGCCATAATCGGTTCGATCGCCGGTACGTTCCTCCTCCTGGAAAGGTCCGGGGCTGCGGGGTCGAGCGCCGCCCTTTCGACGGCGGGCCTGGCCGTGGGGTTGCTGGTCTGGGCGATATTTGCAGGCGAACGCGGCGGAAAGGGAGG
>JAOACM010000141.1 GCA_026417845.1 Planctomycetota bacterium
CCCTCGAAGATATTGCGCCTTGCGAACCTGAGCGACGCGACGTAGCAGTTATGATAGCACATGCCGCCGGCCCAGTTGTTCACCTTCACCGGCTGGCCGTTCTCCCTGTGCTGGAAATTTTCGTCATTAAAACTCGGCGCATCCATGTAGTTGTCTATGTACTGATCGTGGAGGCCGAAGAGCCAGCCCAGAGCCTTGACGCGCTCGGACAATTCCTTCAAACCTCTGGCGCCGCCGCAGTCGCTGTTCGGGGGAAGGCAGTCCGGATGCAGATTGTCGTATCCGTACTTGCCCCAACCATCGAGGTGAACGGAGGCGTTCTCAATGCCCGTGAGCTCGCGGAACCTTTCCAGCCATTCGGCGGTCGTCCTGAAGGGTATGAATCTGTATGTGAGGGTCCTGAGGTTCCGGATCGCCCCGGAGCAGTCGATGACGCAGCCGCCGTGAAGTTTTCTCAAATTGGGATTGAACCTGGCCTTCTCCGCCAGCGACACATGGAAACCGGCCCGTTTCGCGTACTCACGGTATGCGAAGGCCATCTCGCGGTAGTCCATGCCCTTCCGGAACCTGTAGCGGACGCGCCGCGCGTACCGCAGGCTTCCCATGCTCGGCAGCCAGTGGATGAAGGTGCCCGCCGCAGCGCCTTCGTCGTGCCATACCGCGAGATACATGTCGTCGGGCGTTTCCGCTATGGCGACGAAGCCGCAGTCTCCATCCTTCCGATATTCGCCATGAAAGGCCATCGCCTGTTCGGAATAACCTTCGGGATGATGAAAGCGCGCCGGCCAGTCCGCCGGTATAAGGCTGCCCTGCGCCAGCGGGAAAAGCGCGTAGTTGCCGGATTTTAAGGGCAGAATGAAATGCCGCGGATAGAGGACGTCCCGCGGTACCGGGCCTGTCGTGTGCTCGGGCATGATTTCGAAGACAACATCTTCGCCGTCAAGGCGGACGATTATGGAGAACCCCGCCGGCGGAATGCGCGCAAGGATCGCGTCTTTGCGCGCCCATACGTCGAAAGCGTCCCTGAACTCGCTCAGAGAACGCGCAGTCTTCGCGCCGGACCTGTCCATGAGGGTAACGTCCTCGGGATAAGCGCCAGCCATCCGCCATTCGACGCCCGCCGGCTTGTGGAGGATATGACACGACAGATCGGACAGGTTCAGTTCTACCTTGAGGACGCTGTTCCCGATCGTCTGGGACGGTCGCATGGTCTGCCTCCTTTCGACGTGGCCGGGGCGACGGACGATCTGCCTTACCCACTGGAACGTGTCAATGAGGAACGGGATGCTTCCGGCGCAGCTCCTTCCGTTTCCGACCCATCCCCGGAAAAGCCGGTCTGGTAAGAAGTTACTCTGAAACGGGTTTCCGTGGAAGGAGACTTTGCGGGGGACGGAGACAGGGAAAGATCGCGGGGGTTGGAGCAGGCGACCCGTCTTGCGGCGAGGCGCATCCCTCCAGAGGTATCACCGGATCGTGGCGCCGGTTCCGGAGCGCCGGCGAACCGTTCGCGTCAGGGCCTGAGCAGGTGCCAGAGCGATCCCTTGGCGCCGCTGGCGCGGAACAGGGCCGCCATCTTCTCCCGCGCCTCCATCCCGTGGCCCGCGATCAGCCAGTTCGGCCGCCGGGAAAGCTCCGCGCAGCGCGCCTCCAGAAGCCCGCGGGACAGGGCCGGCGAAAAATAGAACTTCGGCTCCAGCAGGGATTCTCCCTCCGACACGATCCCCTCGCGCACCGCCAGCCCGTGCAGCGGCGTTCCGGGATATATGCGCATCCCGCAGAAGACAGTGAAGACCGCCCGCGGCAGCTCCAGCGCCCTGGACAGAGTCTCGCGCAGCGTCTCCTCCGTCTCCCCCGGCCCGCCGAGGATCAGGTAGACGAGGCATGGCAGATCGGCCGCGGCGCAGGCCTGCACGCATTTTACGGCATCGGCCGCTGAAAAGAACTTGCCGTAGGCGCGGAGCGTGACGTCGCAGAGCGACTCCGCTCCAAGCTCGACGCCCTCCAGCCCCGATGCCTTGAGCGCCGCCGCCGCGTCCGCGGTCATCCCCGCCGGCGAAAAGAACGCCGTCCAGCGGACCTTCAGTTTCCTGCGGAGCAGCTCGCCGGCGAACATGCGGGGCCTGAGCGGATCGGCGTTGAAGATCGAATCGGCGATGAAGAACGAATCCACCCCGAACCGTGCGTTAAGGGCGGCGATCTCGTCGGCCGCATCCGCCGGGTCGCGCGCCCAGGCGGCCGGGCCGTCGAGCATCGGATAGGTGCAGTAGACGCAGCGGTTCGGACAGCCGCGCGAGGTCAGCATGTTGACGGGACCGCCCGCCGCCCAGTAGCGTCGCAGCAGGCCTTCGTCGCGCCCGGGAGCGGCCGGCGGGCGGGCCGGCGGTGCCGGTGGGGTCGCGGCGAAGAGGTCCCCGTCGAGTCTGGCCAAGCCGGGCAGGCCGGACGGATCTTCTCCTGCGACGGTACGGCTCACGATCTCCGACAGGACGGACTCCCCCGGCCCGACGACGCCCATATCGGCACCGGTCGCGGACAGCAGCTCGTGCGGGAAAAGCGAGAATCCGCTGCCGCCCAGCACTATCCTCGCCTCCGATGCGCGCCTGACGGCCGCCACGGCCTCGACCGCGTCGGGGACGTAGAGCTTCGGACGCGAGGAGTCCGAGTTATCAACGTTCCTGATCGAGATGCCGACCAGATCGGGCATCCATCGCCTGACGTACGCCTCGAGTTCGCCGGCAGGATTTTCCGCCAGCCCGCAATCGAACACGGCGCAGCGATGACCGGCGGTCTGAAGAGATTCCCTGAGGTAGTCCAGCGCGAGCGGGTAGACAGGATGCGGAGCCTTTTCCCTGTTGGCCGATACGAGCAGCACCCTGGCGCCGTCGCCGTCGCGCACAGCGGGCTCCCCTCTCCTGCCGCCGGTCCGAAGCGCATCCGTATCGCGCGCCATGCGGCAGGATGCGGTATCCCCCGGCGCCCCTCTCCCGGCGTCCTACTCCAGCGCCATCATCCCGACGTCCGGACACACGTCCTTATTGTAGCATCTCTGCCGGAGCATATGGTAATGCCCAACATCCCATGTCGGGCGGCGGGAGGTCCGACCTCCGGGCCGGGCGCGGATAGCGTTCCCGCCTGCAGACAGGGCCGGGGGACGGGATGAAACACGAGCGCTACCGGGGAATTCCCGCGCGATCATGCGCCCACGCAGGTATGACCGGCGCCACAACCGGGTTGCGCATCCGGAATCCGCGCGGAGATTCCCGGCGATGTCTACTCGACCGGCCCCTTGAACTTCCCCTTCTCTACGGTCGCCTTCCACAGGCCGGGGCATACGTCCGAGTAGTGATTCGCGCCCACTGACAGGCTGAACGGAATATCATGTTCCGTCCACACGGGAACGCCCGCAACCAGCCCGGCCGCGTCGAGCTCCTCTGCCCAGTCCGCGTCGCTCTCCAGTATCGAAGCCTTGAACTTCGCAGCCCCCGCGACGCTCTCCAGACTCCCATCAGCCTTCTTCAGCCACTTCGGCTTCAGACTGAACTTCAGATTCTCCAGCGCGATCTTCCCCTTCCCGTCCATCGCGCCCGACACGACCACTCCAGCAATGTCCAGCTCGACCGTCGTGCCATTTGGCGATATCCCCGCCGGCACCTGAATCTGCCCCTTCGCCTGAATCTTCAGCCGCCTCTTCTCAGTGAACTCGCGCGATATCTTGAGACCGCCCAGCGTCAGCGGGTCGGCCGTCACCTCCACCGTCACCGATCCTGTCGCCGTACCTCCCTTGCCGTCGGACACCGTAATGGTGACGGCATATGTCCCCGGCGCGGCGTAGATGTGCGCCGGGTCCTCCTGCGTCGAGGCGGTCCCGTCGCCGAAGTCCCACGAGTAAGAGAGCGTATCGCCGTCCGCATCGCTTGCCGTCACGGAGAACGCCACTGTCTCGCCGTACCTGACCGGGTTCGGCGCGGCCGCCGGACCGGACTGAATGACCGGCGGATCGTTGACCGCCGCAACGGTTATGCTGACGGTAGCCACGTTGCTGTCCGCCATCCCGTCGTTTGCCTTGAACGTGAAGCTGTCCGGGCCGCTGTAGTCCGCATCAGGCGTGTACGTCAGGTTCGGCGCAGTCCCCGAAAGCGTCCCGTGCGACGGCCCGGAGACGACGATATAAGTCAGCGCGTCGCCATCCGCATCCGTCGCCGTCAGCGTTATCGCCTTCGGAGTATCCTCCGCCGTCGTAACGTTCTGGTCGCCCGTCACGGGCGGGTCGTTGACCGGATTGACCGTCAGCGTGAAGGTGTCGCTCGCGGTAAGCCCTCCTCCGTCCGTTACCGTAACGGTTATCGTCGTCGTCCCGTGCCGGTTCGCGGCAGGCGTTACCGTCACAGTCCTGTTCGTGCCTGAGCCGCCGAAGACGATGTTCGTGTTCGGCACCAGAGTCGTGTTGCTGGACGTACCGGCAACCGCCAGATTAGCCGCGGGAGTCTTATCGTCGTCCACCGCGAACGGTATCGCGCCGGTCGGCGTATCCTCGTTCGTGACCTGGTTCGGGATGTCGGATATGGTCGGCGGGGTGTTGGAGAAGGCATAATCCACGTACACGTAAACCTGCTGGGCGCCGTCGGCCGTTTTGGGCGTCTGAGAGCATACGACCGTATTCCCATCCTCGACGTCTATGAATTTGAAGGACTTCAGAGTCGCTACGTCGCCGGCGGCGCTGTCGTACATCCCGAGGTAGTAGCGCCTGGTCGAGGTCGCGGGAACCGGGATCAGATCGGTGAAATCGTACACGAACGTGCCGTCAACGGCCGTCGTGCTTCCGTCGAAGGCGTAGGCGCCTCCCTGCAGATATATCGCGCCTGGGGACCAAGTCGAAGAGGGCGCGGTGACGCTCGTGTCCGATATGCCGAGGCTCATGCGGAGCTGGTTGCGCTTCATGTGATTGACGGTGAACTCCGCCAGCGCCTTAGGCGAATACTCCGTCCTGACCGGCAGGTGGAAACACGCGTCGCTCTGGAGCGCGCCGATCCTTCCTGAACCCGGCGCCCCGGGAACCGCCGAGGTCGCCTTGAGGGCGTCGTAGGCGAGCCAGACGAAGCCGCCGTCCTTCCATCCAGTCCCCCAGGAATTCGCCACGCGAAGGGCGCCCTTTTCGCCGGCCTCGACCGTCCCGTTCGAATTGATGTCCACCCATATATCATCGTTATACCCCACGAAGGTCATGGCGTGGCCGCCGGCGGTGCCGTTTACCCAGAAACAGCAGTCCTTCCCTGCGAAGGGGTCGTCGGCTGAAGTCGAAGGGTCGTCGCTTATCGTCTTATACTGCCACGAATTGACGTATGTGGCGAAGGTCACCACGTAACCATCGTTCAGGAGCTGCTTGAGCTGCGCCAGGCCGGTCCCGCTGACGTTGAACACGTATTGCGGTGCGTTCGTCCGGCAATAAACGGCGTTCCGCCAATGATCGGTGTTCAGGTCCCATTCCAGGCAGTTGGAATCGCAGGGGAACTCGCTCCACCTCGCCGCGCCGTGCCTGGATATCACGTTGTAATTGTCGCTGACGTAGGTGCCGTTGTTACCGCCGCCGTTGACGAAGTTATAGGTCCATTTTGGGGAAAAGCGGTACTGATCTCCTCCGGCCCTGGCGTTCCAGCCCCTTGCGAGCGCCGTGTTGTGCGTCATCTGGTAGTAGGTGGTAGCCCAAGACACGCAGGAGTTAAGGGATCCCTGGCTGCGGATGGGGGGAAATGCGTCAAGCGTGCTGTTGTCAACATATGCCGGCAGGGGCTGATCGCTGCCCTCCGGCGCAAGCGGTTCCGGGCCGTCGCCCTCGACTATGGCCGCCTCGACCTCGCCGCCGAAAGGAGCGGCCCCGGTCGCGGTCACGGCGGGTAACCCCTTCGCTGCGCGCGCGGCGTTGATGCGGCCCAATCCAAGGACGTTGGGCCTGACCCGGATGACTTTTCCCCAAGTCCTCCTTATGTGCGTCCACTCGCGCTCGCTTATCGGGATAAGCCCCGTGGCGGCTTCTCCCGCCGCGGCAATGCCTCCCGCAACGCACAGAAAGATCGGAATCCCCGCCGCCAAACGAAGGGTTCGCACATCGGACATGGACCATCTCCACATTCTCTTCGTCCCGTTCCGATCGCCCCTCAGTTGCCGCGGCGCTGGAACCGCAGGAGCGACCGCTACCGGCGGGGACCGCCTCCCGTCCGGGCGGCGCGCACCCCCACCCGACCGGCGCGCGATCCGGCTTCACGGCCCCGACCCGAAGCCCGTATCGCCGTCCTCCCATATCACCCTGACATCGGCCTTCGCTACGTCCTTCGACTTGTCGCTGTCGCCTATGACCACGAAGTGCTTGTAGCCCCTGGCGAAGATGGAGACGTTGCCGGCCGTGATCTGCGTGCCCTGGGAGGCGTAGAGGTTGCCGGCGTTCGGCTTGAAGCCGTCATACAGGTAGGCGACCATGGATTCGCCCAGCGGCGCGTTCCCCTTGGTCTTGAACGTGGCCTCTATCTTCCCGACCACCCTCCCTTTGTCGGCCCACTTGTTGACGAGGGTCACGTAGGCGACCATGCAGTTCGCGACGGCCTCGACCTTGTCCACCCGCACCTCCGGAGTATTCTCGTCCACCGGCGCGAACGGCCCCTCCTGTTTTTTCTCCTCCGCCCCCGCCTTGCCCGGCTCCTTTTCGCCCTCTCCGCCGGGAACCTTTTTCTTCGCCGGCTCTTCTTCAGGCTCCCCCTTTTTTTCAACCTTCTTCGTGTCGCGCGTGGTCAGCGCTTCAAGTCCCTCCGTTTTCCTCTTTTCCTGCTCCTGCCTGGCCTTTTCCGCCTCTGCCTCCTTCCTCCGTTTTTCCTCCTCGGGCGACAGGACCTCCGGTGTTTTCGGTGCCTCGGCGACCGCCTTCTTCTCGGCGGCCTCGGCCCTGGCCTTTTCTATATCGAACTGCAGGGCGCTGAGCCTGGCGCTGTAGTCGTCCAGCATTCTGGCCTCCCTGACTCCCGTTCTGGCCCGGACGGTCGTTACGGTTTCCTTTGCCCCCTTCACGATCTCCAGGGCGGAGTCGTGTTGTCCCGCCTTCAGATCGCTCTGCGCCCTGGATATGGCTGCGTCCAGATCGGCAAATACCTTCTTCATGTCCACCGTTGCTTTCTTCGGAACCCGCGAACCGCCTCCGCACGCCCCGATCAGGAACGGTAACGACGCGATCGCCGCTATCAGGATAATCTTCCGCATGATCCGCCGCCTCCCTCGCCTCCGGGCCGTCGCCTTACGCCTGCTCCGCCCCCCATCTCATCTGTAAATTATGCCCATGAGCTGCTTGAGTCCTCTACACATGGGGCAGACCTGCACCGACTGGGCCTGACTGACGGCATTAAGGATGCGCAGGTAACCGCTCCCCCCGCACTCGGGGCAATTCCGGCCTATCCGCGCCTCGACGCTGAACAGCTTCTCCGCCGCTATCGCCCTCATTATCGAGACCTTCTCTCCCGGGGACACGGTCGTCCACCATTTGTCCGGATCCGTGGACAGGCGCGGATCCTCATCGGGCTGGTTCGGCTGGCCGGGCTGGGGCTGCCTCGGTCTGCGCGAACCGCCCGATCCGGGGTTCATGACCTGACCGGTCTTCGGGTCGAGGGGCTGCGCGCCTTCGCGCAGCCAGCTCCCCCTCCCGTAATAGGCCTCGCACCGCGTGGTGTAGACGGGCGTCAGTTCTATCTTGCCGTCCTTGACCGTCATTACGCGATTAAGCCGGTTGTTCCATATCCGCTGGACTTCCGCGTCTGTTATCTTGAGGCTCCTGGCGATATAGGCCACTATCTCCTTGCCGAGGCCCGAGTCGGTCCCGGAGGCCCAGTCTTTCAGCTCGGTAAAGGTCCACGACCTGCCCGCGGACGTGTTCAGGTCCACGTCAATCTTCGAGATGATGTCGCCCTGGGCGATCCTTATCTCGAGGGTCCCGTTCTGGAGGACCGTCTCCTGGTCCGTTTCAGCCTTGACGATGCCCTTGAAGACATTCCCGTGCCTGTCGGTTACGAGCTTGCCCGGTATGCTCGGCCCGTCCTTGCGCATACTGTTGACCTTCTTCTCCAGCAGGTCGCCGAATACGCGGTAGTAGGAGGTTATCACGCGCTTCTCCAGATCTATCCCCCTCTTCTGGAGCACCTCGGGCTGCATCGCCTTGGCCTTGGTGACGTAATCGCTGTTGGGGAAGTTCCTGGCGAGACGCTCGATCAGCTCGTTCGCGCCGTCGTAGTCTTCGCCGAGCATACACTGGATTATCTTCTGGTAGAGCCGCTCGGCCTGCTGGTCGGCGAGCTTTTTGACAAGTTCGGCCTGGAAGTCCTTTATCCGCTCCTTCATCAGCTCGTCCTTCTCGACGGCTATCTCGAGATGATGAAGGGCGATGTCGTACAGCGTCATGGTCGCGCAGGTCTTGGCCATCTCGTAGTGGTCCTGCGCCGTCTGCGGGGGCTTTTCGAGGCAGAGCCTGTCGTATACCTCGCGCGGAGAGAAGAAATCGCTCTCCCACCCCTCGAATTCCTCCGAATTGGTCACGTCCTTGCGCAGGACGGGCAGCGACGGAGCAGTGGCGGTGCGCAGCATGATGATGTCCGCCGTGCACCGCGATTCGTCCACGAAGCCCTCGACCGTCTTGCCCGAGGCCAGGGTCAGCCTCGTCCCCTTCATCTTGCGCCCGAAGACTGGCCTGCCGGCCTCGTTGACCATCATGCCTATCATCTTCTGGACGCGCCTGCGTTCCGCCTCGCCCAGGTCCGCCCATTTGAACTTCAGCAGGTGTCCCGTATCGGCCAGCCTGAAAGAGAAACCCTCCTCGGTGGCCGGCGGCAGGATCTCGCCGGTTATCGGCTGATCCTTGACCACTATGGTAACCTCCATCCCGATGCATGCCGCGGACGGAGCGATCGTCGCCAGGACGAACGCCGCGCAAAATGCCCACATTCGCCGCATTGCTCAGCACCTCCTCCGTCGCGCCCGCGTCCCGGTCTGGCCCTTCCCGCCACCGGCCTTTCCGCCGCCGCACCCGTATCGGCACGGGCTCTACAATTATAGACGAATCCGCCGCGTGCCGGGTTCCATTTTTCGGCCCGGTCGGAAGCCGCCCCCCCGATACCCTATCCGGATTATGCGCTCCGTCCCTATGCCGCGCAAGAGATATCGTCGGATCGGGTGCATGGCCGTAACTGCTGGACTTGGATGTACTGGGGAGCAGGACTTCCGCTCCCGCTCCCTAACCTCTGGAGT
>JAOACM010000142.1 GCA_026417845.1 Planctomycetota bacterium
GCCCGCCGACGGATACATTCCCGCCACTCTCTCCTCCGTCCCTGCCGTCTCCCCCCCCGTCCCCGCCGCTCTCCTCTCCATCGCCGCAGCTCTCTCCTCTGTATCCCGTCCCGTCCCGCTCCGCCGGACCGCCCGCTCACAGGCGCCCGGCCTTCACGAACAGTCCTATTGCCCCGGGCAGCTCGATATCGGGCGCGCCCGTGCCTCCCGTTCCGGCAGCGGGCGGCGGCGCCGGTGCGATGGCGGGCGCATTCCCGCCGTTTCCGGCGCGCCCTGCGTCGCGCCGCCTGCGTCCCGTCCCGGCAATCCCGGATCCTTCTCCGGCGGGCGTTTCCGTCCCCCGCGCGCCCTTTCCCGTCCCGGCGGACATGCTCTCCTCCCCGGCCATCGCCGCTCCGTTCCCCGCGCCTCCCGCGCACCCCACGCCCCCCGCGCGCCCGGCGCCTCCCGCGCCCTCCGCGCGCCCGGCGCACCCGGCGCACCCGGCGGAACCTTCCGGCCTCGCGGCCAGCCCTTCCGCCCCCGTGCCTGCGTTCGCCGCTTCGTCTGCCTCCGCCTTCGTCCCGGCGTCGTCCCCGGCCGCCCCGCCCCCGGCGCGCAGCCGCAGCGCGAGTTCGCCGGCGTCAACGTCCGCGAGTTCGCCAAGCTGGCCGGCGAGCTCTTCCGCGAGCTCTCTGGTCGCTTCGTTCCCCGACAGCGCCACGATCGCCTCCGCAAGCTTCGCCATCGCCTCACGCCTCCTTTCCATGTCCATCGCCCGTCCCCCTGCGATCGCCCCGCATTATCCCGTCCCCGTCCCGCGCGCCTCATCCGCACCTTGGCTGTCGCGATTCCCGCGCCTCCTGGGCGAGCATCAGCGCGATTACCCTGTCGTCGTGCGAGCCGGGTCCGGCACCGCAGCCGCCTCCGGGCAGCCGTATGAACGCCGACAACTCGTCGGCCAGATGCCCGTCCCTGATAACCAGCCTCCCTTCCCTGATTGCGGCCTCGACGGCCGCCAGCATCGCGGTCTTGCCGGCCGCAGTGGTCGTTATGCCCAGCCTTCCGGCGGGCGCGCCAAGCGCCCCCTCGGCCGACCTCGAATCCCGCAGGACGCGCCTGTAGCCGCAGTGCCGGTAGACCCACGCGCACACGGCATGCCCGTGGTTGTTCGCCTCGATCGCAAGCCATGCGTCGTCGAACATCCTGGCCAGCCTGACCAGGTCCTCCGCGTATTCGGTCACGCCGGCCCGCGCGTGGTACGCCGCGACCTGTTCGCCGGTCCGCCGGTCGAGCACCACCGCGGCGGACCGGTCGCCGTCCTCCAGTCCCTCGGCGGCATCGGCACCTATCACGAACGACCCCGCCCGCCTCACGATCGCGCATCCGCCCGGATCTCCATCCGGCATCCTCGCCTCCGGTACACGGGCCCCGCCGCTCCCTGCGGCTCCGCCGGGACCGTGGGCCGCCTTCCCCGCCGCCTCCTCCTTCCGCTCCGGAATAGCCCCTCCTGTTGCCGCCTCCTCCTTCCGCCCCCCCGGAACCGCGCCGCCTGATGCCGCCTCCTCCGGCCACCCCGGAGCTGTGCCGCCTGACGCCGACTCCGCGTCCGGTCCGCCGCAGCGCCATGCGGGCCCCTGGCCGCCGCAGGCGACGCCAGCACGCGGCACCCACAGCTTCAGCCGCCCACCCCACGCTACGGCCAGAGGCCCGCGGCAGGTCGAACGCGCGATCCGGATCGTCCCGTCGTCGAAGTACGACGCCCCCGACCGGACGAACTCGCACTCGTGCTCCCTCGCAAAGTCCCTCTCCGAAAGCTCAGCCTTCCGCGCCGCCAGCCACGCCCGCCCCCGCTCCGTCCCGGGATCCTTGTCCGGGTGCTCTGAATAATGAAGCCTGCGGTATGCGAAGGGCCCGCACCCTTCGCGCGACGCCGCCACGATCCGGGCGAAAAAGTTCGAATCGCCGCGCGGAGTGCTGATCATGTGTATCCGCCCGCGTTCGAGCCCCTGCGAGACCGCCGGCCAGACGTCCTCCAGCCCGGGTATCAGCGCCGCCTCGTCAACCACCAGCAGGCTGGCCGAATGGCCGGCGCCGGAAGCTCCCGTCACCGGCAGCGCTATGGCCAGCGACCCGTTGGAAAACACCGCGCGCTCCTCCGACCACCTGACATCCGGCACAGGCACCTTCGCCGTGACCAGCGAGGCCCACAGAATGCGCATACGCCGCAGAAGCTGGGCCGCCTCCTCCTGCTTGTAGTTCAGCGACAGCGCGACGCGCGCCTCCCCGCGGAAGGCCAGCATGTGGAGCGCATACAGGGCGATGGCCCACGAGACGCCCATCTGCCGCGACTTGACCAGCACGGTCCGGTCGTGTGCATCCCACCAGTCCAGCAGCGACAGCACGTGCGGCCAGGGGCGCATGGGGACAAGACCTTCGGCAGGATCGGCCACGCTGCAGAACGGGATCAGGTCGGCCGGACGGCGGATCCGCTTGCGGATCCTCGCCGCGGAACGGCTGCCGCGCAGGACAGACGCGAACGCACGGCGGATGCAATCCGCATCTGCCGGCTTCGCCCGGACCCTTCCCTCCGACCCCCGCCCGGCGCTTCTCCGGCCGGCAGACTTCTCCATGCTGTCCCCCCGGCGCGGCAGGACCGCCCCCCGCAGCCCCATTCCATTCCAGCTGCTTCCCCCCGTTCCGGCCGCTCCCTTCATCCCGGCCGTCTCCTCCGTCCGGCCGTCTCCTCCGTCCGGCCGCCTCCTCCGTCCGGCCGCCCCTTACCTCCTGACCGTCCCCTCCTTCCCGGCAGCCTTCCTCATCTTGGCTGCCCCCTCCGTTCAGGCGGCCTGTCCCGCCCCGGCCGCACCCTCCATCCCGGCAACCCTGCCCCCGGCAGATCCTTCCCCGGCAACCCCATCCCCTCCGGCAGCTCTCTCCGTTCCAGCGCCCCCCCCCGTCCCGGCAGCTTTCTTCATCCCGGCGGCCTCCTCCACCTTTCCGGCTGCCTCCTCCTGACCTCCGGCCGTCTCCCGGGCCAGCTCCGCCAGCTCCGCCTCCAGTTCCGCGCCCCTCAGCCCCTGTGCCGTCTCCACGGCCCTCCGCGCCGACATCGCACCGGCGCGCCTCAGACGCTCGACCCATTCTGCCGTCTCCATCTCGTCGGCTATGAACGTGTCCGGCAGCTCCACCGCCACCGCGTACTCGCCCGGCTCCCTCCCGGCCAGGATGTCCTCGCGCCTCAGCGCCAGGCGCGCCGCCTCGGCCAGCGCGTCCTTCAGCGCCGCCCCCAGCCGCCTGGCCTTGCCCAGACCGGGCAGCAGCCGGAACTTCATCGCGCGCCCGCTTTCGGCCTGGCCGCGCGAGTCGCGGCCCCAGAGCGCCGCAGGCGTCTCGGTCAGCAGGAGGACCATGTCCATCAGCACCTCGATCTCGCGGTACGCCTCGGTCAGCTGCGACTGCCAGGTGATGTATTCCGCACCCTCGCCGCCGGGCCCGCGCTCGAATACCTTCGCCTCGCGGATGTTCAGTCTGCCGAGTTCGTCCAGCATCCCGCCGGGAACGTTCATCGGCGGCTCGGCGTGCCTGTCCAGAATGCGCGAGACCTGCCTCAGACGGTTCGATATCTCGAAGGCGATCTCCTCGCAGCCGGCGAAGTCGGCTTCGCCGGAGCCGCCGCCAGCGGCCCCGCCTCTGGGCGATTCGAACGCCACGCACAGCGGCCGGTCCTCGCCGGTCTCCGTACGCTCCGGGTACCCGGCCGGCGCGGCGATCCGGCTTCCCCCGCGCCACGCCGAACGCCGGATCTCACCGGCGAGATACTCCGAGTACAGCTCGACCCCGTCCGGCAGGAGCGACCTGAAGCAGAAGGCCCGCTCGCCGGGCGGGTCGTCGGGACCGATGCCGCGCGCCACGACATCGAGCGCCGGGCGGACCGCCAGGATCGGCGCCGGCGGATCGCCCGCGCCGCCGGCCACGGTCCGTCCCGCGGCGGAGCTGTTGTCCGCGACGAGTATGCACGAGCCGCCGAGCGCTGAGGTCCAGTAGACCGCGCGCCAGGCGGTCGAGTGGAGGCGCGAGCGGCGGGCGAGGGCATCCAGGCGCGCCTGCACGGCGGCCTGCCGCGCGCCGGATCCGGCCGCGGCGTGGACAGCCCCGGCCGCGACGGCGCTCCCGGCCGCGACGGCGCCCGCGGCTGCGACGGCGCCCGCGGCTCCGTCAGAGCCTGCGGCCGCGCCCGCACCACCGGCCATGCCGCCGGCTGAACCGCCGCCCCACTCCGCGGAGAGAGGCGGGGCGACCAGCCGCGGCGCTTCGGAAAGCACCATGTCCGCCGCGGCGCGCGCCACCAGCCCGGGAAGATTCAGCCACATGTGCGGAACCTGCTGCGCTCCCCCGGCCTCGGCCCTGTCGCGCGCGTACAGCCTGTCCCACCTGGACGCGCGCCCGGATATCAGGTCGTACAGCCGCGCGCGCGCATCCAGCATCGCCGCCTCGGCCGCCGTCAGCGTCCACGGACCGAACTTCAGACGCACGGAATCCATCGCCGACCTCCCCCCTCGATAGCTCCGCGCCAGGCCGCCTCCGGAGACGACGGGACCCTCCGTCGCCGCCGCGACTGCGCCGCCGGCGATCGTACACAGGCCGCCATTTCAGGATTGTTCTTCCGTCCGCGGGAGGGCCGCCGACCTACTCGCTACGGGGCGAGTGCAGCGCCATCTCAAGGCCGGCCCGCGCCAGGACCCGGCCGCGCCTGTCGCGCCCCTCTATCGCCGGCAGGCTCTCGACCCTCACGCTGAGAATATGGCCCCGCTCCTCGGCGCTCGCATACTCGAATCCGTTCACGGCCCCATCCAGACACATCAGCAGCAGCAGGCGGGCGTCCGTCAGCGTCGCGCCGCGCGCCACAACCGTCAGCTTCCACCGCTGCTCGCCGTGATTCTGATTCCATTCGCCGCCGTCCTCATATACCGCCGCGCACCCGTCGGGCCCCTCGGGCAGGTCGGGTTCTCCCATCAGCGTCCGGCCCGGAACCAGACCGGTCCTCTCGGCCACCCACCCGGTCACGCGATCCAGGTATCCGCGGTAATCCAGTATATCCATTCGAGATCCTCCCCCGGCATCGGGACGTCCCGGCGATCGCGCGGCACCTCGCCCGGCACAGCTCCAGGCCCCGCCCGGAGACTGCGCCCGCGCTCCGCATGGCGATCGCTTCGCGCCTCGCCCGGTACATCTGCCGGGTCTCGCCCGGCGCCATCCCCCCCTCCGCGCGCTCATGGGCGCGGACGGACTCGTACCGGCGCAGGCGCCTGCCCGCCATCCCTCCCTTCAGACCCCATCCGTAACCCTTCGACAGGGGAGGAAGGCGGCGTTGATCCATGATCCCGGCGCACGGGGTTCCTGAACGGGGTGGTATCAGCCTCCGATACTCTACCCGCAGCGGATATCACGGGCCGATATCATCCGCCCCCCCCTTGCGCTTCCTCACAGCCCCGGATCGGGCAGGCAATACCAGCCTTCAGGCAGGTCCACCGTCGCCGGAATCTCCCGGCCGTCCTTGTCCGCCACCCACACCTTCGCCCCGCGGATCGGCTCCCGCAGCCGCACCGGCTCCCCCGGCGGCACCAGCACGGTACGCACGCACCCGCTCGAGCAGGCGAGCGCGCAGAGCATCGCGCCGCGCGCCGTCTTCAACGGAATCCGAAAAGGCTTCGCGTATCGCACTGGATAGAATCTCCACCAGCACCGGCGCGCATTCGGCCAGCGCCGCGCCGAGAAACCGCCCAAGCGCCGCAGCCAGGCCGTTCATTTCGCGCCCACACTCTCGGAAGTCTTGTCGTTGTCGCGGGCCAGGATCAGACCGACCCCGGCCGTCAGCGCTGCCGCGAATGCGCCCCAGTTCGGAACGGTCGCCGGATCGGCATCGAGGAGCGGGAGCACGACCAGCGTAATCCCTGATGCGATCACGCTCAGTATCCCGCACAGCGTGGTCTTCCAGCTCTTCACGATATGCCCTCCGATTCGTTCCTGCGCGTTTTAACGCGCGTTTCCGGGCCGAACGGCCCGGAAGCCCATCGGCGTCCGGAAGGCCCCTCAGAATCGTCAGGAACGCACGGGAAGGGGCTTCCTGTGGCGGAAGGGGAGGGATTCGAACCCCCGAGACGGCCTTCCGACCGTCCACCGATTTTCGAGACCGGCGCCTTAGTCCTCTCGGCCACCCTTCCGGTTCACGAATACCGCGCGCAACAGTCCCCAACCCCTTCCCCGCCCTATCGTCGTTATCGGTTTCCGCTCCGTCGCATCAGCTTTCGCGAACGGATCGAAGTCCTCCGGTCGGAACGCCCGCGTCCGTTTCGGATCGCGATGCACATTGGCGAGCAGGGCCAGCAGGACCGACATGCGCCCCCAATCAGCCCGCACCCGGCCTTCCGCCATCCAGACTAGCTCTCGCAGCGACAGCGGCCCGGGATCGACTCCGACGATTCCTGCGAGCCGCCAGATTTCGCGCCATGGATCACCGACTCCGCCATCCGCAGCGCCTCGTCTGTCTTCGCGTCCAGCACGTCCCGCGTCCGCTCCGCCAGCGTGAACAGCGCCGTCACGATCCGGCGCGCCCGCTCCCGGTCGCGGACGTTCGGGGTAAAATCCGCGAGTTCCTCCAGCAGCGCCCGGGCTGCCCGCTCGATGGCGTCTCCGGCCATCGCCCGGCCGAAGTCCTCATCGGTTACGCCCGCACCGTCAGCCTGCGGTTTGCATATGGCATACAGCACATCGCACAGCGTAACCGGATCAGATATCAGTCGCTCGAATGCCGAAGCCGCATCCTTCCCGACCAGATCGAGCTTCATCAGGTCGCGAACGCGTTTGACCGCCGCGATATCCACGGCAACAGTCCATTCACGCCCAGCGTTATCCCGGAAGGCACGCATCGGAATGATCTCCGTATCAGGTGACCTTCATCCACGACGGAGCATGCGTCGAATATGCCGGCTTCAATGTCACCTCTACAGTCATAGCCTCTTCCAGCGGTTCCTTGCGACTGAAACTGATTACAGAAAACGTCGCGCGAAGTCCCTGGCTGCCCGATTCCGTAATAGGCCCGTCCATGATCGCCAGCTCGATGGATTCGTCATCGAACCATGCTTCCTGGATGGCCTTGAACCCCAGGTCAGCCGTGTCCCATATCATTTCGAATTCAACTGTCGCTTCCTTGAGCGTTCCCACGTTCGCACGCCATCCCGCGTTCGCCCGTGTGGTGACATCAGCCTCACCCTTTTCCAGCGTGAGCGTCACGTCCTTGACGTTGTTCATCGCTACCCAATTCGGATTTTCGTATGTTCCAGTATTCCTGTAGAGCTTGCCTTCCAGCCCCAGTTTTTCCGCCATGACGGATTCCTCCCTGTTATCATCGAACCGAACGCGCCCAGAACCGCGCCAGACGCGGCCGCGCCCGTTCGAGCGCCGGTCCCATGAATGGCCTGGGCGGATACCGGCGTGCGCGCCGCGTTCCCGGTCCGCCGAGACTCGGCGGAAGCGATTCGACTATCTTCTTCGCGCGCTCGACCTGTGCTTCCGTTCGAAGCTTTGCGAACTTCGGTTTCCCGCCAGGCTCGTACTGAATCGGCCCATGCCCGCCGACTTCCAGCTTCCAGTTCGGCGCGCGCGCCTTCTTCGACCTCGTTTCCGTTCCGCCGAATTCATGGATCGAGCCGATCCGGCCGACAGCCGACGCGGACGGCCCAATGAGTGCCGATTGAATCGCCCTGTCCACGGCATACAGGATGCCGCGCTTGAGACGTCCCTGGCGTGTATGCGGCGGCTTGCCAGGCTTCGAATACTCCGGCGAGACCTTGATGCTCCGTCGCGCGATGCCGCGCACATAGGCCCCAGCCCGGCCGAGGCTGTCTATCATCGCCAGGCGCACAGCCTTCCTGACATTCTTCGTTTCGTCTTTCACGCGGGCTTTCACGGCTTCGCTATCTCCGCCTTCACGTCCGCGCGCACTTCCTGGATCGCCTCGGCCGCCTCCGGCCGCTTCTCGACGACAAGCTCCCACAGCGCGACGGTCAACGCCTCGATGGTCGCCCCGCGCGCTTCGTATTCCGCTTTGCGCCGATCCCCGACCGTCGGCGACTCCGTCCATACCGGCCCCCGCGATACGCGAGCGCAGACCCACGTCTCGCCGCAAAATTCCGTCTCTTCGACAGCCAGCCCCCTGGACCGTATCCCGACGTGGACAAGCTGTGCCGCCGGATCGCGCTTCATACAGACAGGCACCAGACCGGATATATCGGCCCGATCGAGCACCCGGAGCCAGTTATCCGCTCTGCGTTCGATCACGGAATCGGACATTTCCCTGCCCCTCCGCCTACAGAATCTTTTCGACAACGACAAAACCGTTCTGTCCGGCCGCACCGTTCCCGCCGTTATAACCCGGCTCAGGCTGCTGATTGTCCTTCCGCCCTGCGCCGCCGGTTCCGCCAAGGCCCCCATTGGCGCTTATCGTTCCGCTATTCGTCAATCCGCCCGGACCGTATCCGATGGCGACAATGCCTCCCCCGCCGCCTCCGCCACCGCCCCCGCCGCCCGCTCTGTTGCCTGCCGAAACAGACGACCCGTTTTCGCCGTTACTGCCGTTCTCGCCGTTTGCGTGAATGACTCCGCCGGACGAAACGATAACCTTCCACGCGCGGACATCGAGGATCCCACCGGCGCGCGCACCAGCCCCACCGGCACCGCCATATGCTCCGGTCTCGGTATTGAGAAGCGCTCCGCCGCCGGCGGCCCAGCCGCCCCGGCCTGGCACCCTGGGGACGTTCCAGTATCCGAATATTGAAGCTGCTTGAGCTACGGTCGTGGCATTAGCCCCTGCTCCCGATCCGCCACCGATAGTTCCAAAAGTGTAATACTGATGCGGCCACAGGAAGTATCCGGCGTAATATGCCTGGCGCCCATCTCCTCCGTTATATGTTCCTACTCCACCTCCCGCCCCTCCGCCTCCTCCCGTCGGCACCCATGTAAAACAGGTTTGAGCTACACCGGCAACGCCAGCGCCCGCAGTGGTTTTCCTTGGTCCAGAATTGAACGCGCCCGGCGTCAACCAGCGATAGGCTGCGCGCAATGTTCCAGCGACCTGAAGCGTCCCGCGGATAAGAACCGGAGAAAATCTCATTGTGAGATTGTCGTGAAATCCGACCTCTACGGTCGTGCCGGCCGGGATCGTCAGA
>JAOACM010000143.1 GCA_026417845.1 Planctomycetota bacterium
ATGTGTATAAGAGACAGCCGTTGTTCCGTGGGGGCGGATGTCAGAGGATGCAAAGAAGCTCAAGGAGAGCGGGACGCACCCGAAAAGGCATTGAAAGCCGGCCCTTCGGACACCGCGGCCTGGTCAGGATCATACCCGTCTACCATGCCATGAAGGATGACGCAAAGGCCGACGAGGTTTTCGCCCGCCTGAAAAGGCTCCGCGCCGAGGGGAAATTCAAAGAGGATGCGGTCTGAGGGAGGAGTTCATGGTGCACGACAGTTTCGGGGGCAGTCCCGGCGTCACGCGCAAACTCCGCGCGTTCGCGTACTTCGAACCCACCAAGGGCGAGACTTCTTCGAGCTTCCCGCTTTCCTGCCGCTTCGATGTCTTCGAGCGCGACGGCAAGCTGGTCAGAAGGGTACTCCTCGAAATGGACCCGGTAACTTCCAGAATGACGGGCAAGTCCCTTTACTTCCTGGACGAAAATCACTGGGTTAACGGGAAGATAGTCTTCCACGCTTCCTATGCTTCTTTTAAGGAGGATCCCGGGTATGCCAAGATCAGGCAGATGGCGGTAGAGGTGATTGAGGGAAAGAAGAAATGGCGTTTCGCCTCGGGCCGTCCTTCAGACCTTTACAAGATGGAAGAAAACGCGGGAAAGAAGGAAGACCGTCCCGATACTCCCAGGGGCGAGGGCAAGCGCGGTTCCGACGGCGGGACGAAAAAGCTGAAAAACGAATGGTAGCCATCCGCCGCTCCCCTGGCTCGCCGCAGGGAAATTCCGCTTCCCGGCTGCGGCATCGCGCTGGAATCCGGGCGATCCTCCCCAACGATCGCGACAACGGGCACGACGAATAACGGATGATATCCCTGGCACGGCGGCCTTGCCGCGCGAAGTTTTTGCGCGGGCGCCCCCTCCTTTGTCGCGCCCGGCGCGCCGCAAGACGTATGCCCGGGCTTCCTCGCGAGCGCCGGAACGCCAACCGCCCCGCTGCGGGAGGAAGAGGCGATGCAGCCGCCGCGTTCATTCCTTCTTGAGGCGCGCCATGCTGAGCAGCAGGATTTTGCGGCCGACGGCCCGGAACCTGACGGTCGCCTTCGCCGAAAGTCCCGATCCGGTTACTGATTCGACCACTCCTACCCCGAACTTATGATGCGAGACCCTGTCGCCGGGTTCGATGTCGAAGGGGGATTCCTGGCTTTCCCCGCCGTCGGTCTCCACCGGTCTTCCGGCCGCGCGCCGGGCCGGCTGCTTCGCGGGCGGATCGTCTGCGGCGGCCTGTTCCGCCGGCTCCCGATCATCAGCGGAGTGGTCGCCTTCTCCATCCTCCGACCCTTCCTGGCTCCGCCGCCTTCGCGCGGCACCGTCGCCGGCAAATTCTCCGTCCGTGTCTGAACGGCAGCGGCGGGCGCATCCGCGGCCGTACGTCTCGAAACCGTCCCGGTCGTCCGGCTCGCCGCCCCTCCGGCCGGAATGCAGTTCTGCCCAGGACGGGGTAGCCTTGTCGTCAATCTGAAGACACGCCCGCGGTATTTCGTCAAGGAAACGGGAAGGCATGGAAGTCCTGTAGTCGCCGTAGCGCCGGCGCGCCTTGGCGCGCATCAGGACCAGTTCGCGCTTCGCCCTGGTTATGCCGACGAAGAACAGTCGGCGCTCCTCTTCGAGCGCGGCCCGTTCGGCGTCCTCATCATCTCTGTCGTCCGGTATTCTCTGGAGCGGCAGCAGACCGTCCTCCAGCCCGGTTATGATCACCGCGGGGAACTCCAGCCCCTTCGCCATATGGAGAGTCATCAGCGTCACGCGATCCTCGGACGGATCCCATCTATCCACGCCCGTCAGCAGCGCAACTTCCTCGAGGTACCGCGTCAGCCCCCCGTCGGGATTGTCCGCGTCGAACTGGGCGGCGGCGTTAACCAGCTCCTCGACGTTGGCGATCCTGTCGGCCTCCTCGCGTTCGTCCAGCGATTCCAGGTAGCCGGTGGCGTCCAGGATGTGCCGGACCAGAGTCTCGACCTTTCCGCCGGCCTTCTCCCTCGCCTTGGATATCAGATCTGCGAAGCCCTCGAGCGCCTCGCGGCGCCTGCCGCCCAGCGATGCGGGCCAGGCGGACCTGTCGAACACGAGCGCTGCCAGGCCGATACCTTTCCGGCGCGCTTCATCTTCGAGCATCTTCACCACGGCCTCGCCAAGCCCGCGCCTGGGCACGTTGATGACGCGCCTCAGAGACTCCTCGTCGCTGGGGTTGGCGACCAGGCGCAGGTAGGCCAGGATGTCCTTGATCTCCTTCCGCTCGTAAAACATGGTAGCGCCGACGATGCGGTAAGGTATGGCGCTCTCGACCAGTGCCGCCTCGATCGGCCGCGACTGGGCGTTGGTCCTGTAGAAGACGGCAATGTCGCCGGCCCTGAACCCCGACCGCATCCAGCCCTCCGCCGTCGCCGCTACCTCGTAGGCCTCCAGCGAATCGTCCGCCAGCACCGCCAGCCTCGCCTTCCTCCCTGCCGGGTTCCGCGTCCAGACGTCTTTTTCCTTCCGGGACCTGTTGTGGCGTATGAGGCTGGAGGCGCACCTCAGTATCGTGCCGGTTGAACGATAATTTTCTTCCAGGCGTATGACCTTCGCGTCGGGATAGTCCTTCTCGAAGTTCAGGATGTTCCGTATATCGGCGCCGCGCCACCCGTAGATGGACTGGTCCGGGTCGCCAGTGGCGCACACGTTGCGCCACCTGTCGCCGAGTATCTTCATGAGATGGTACTGACAGGCGTTGGTGTCCTGGTACTCATCAACCAGTATGTACCTGTAGCGATCCTGGTATCTTTCCCTGACCGCGGTGTTCTCTTCCAGCAGGCGGACGGCCCTCAGCAGCAAGTCGTCGAAATCGAGGGCCTGGCTGCGCCGCAGCAGCTTTTCGTATTCCGCATAGACTTCCTGTATTATCCTGTCGCGGAACGTATGGGAAGGCGCCCCATCGGGACCGATTCCTCTGTTCTTCAGGTTCGATATCCACCGCCTCAGGCTTCTGGCCGGGAACTGTTTTTCGTCCAGCCCCATGGCTTTCGCCACATTTTTCATGGCGTTTGCGGAGTCTTCCTCGTCATAGATCGTGTAATCCGGGCTCAGTCCGATGTTCGGTCCCTCTATGCGGAGGAACCTGGCGCAGAAGCTGTGGAAGGTACACAGAAGCGGCGATGCGCCGCCAACCAAGGCCTGAACGCGGCTCCGCATCTCGCCGGCCGCTTTGTTGGTGAATGTGACGCCCAGTATCCGTCTCGGGTCCACGCCGTGGGCCATCAGGTTGGCTATCCGGCGCGTTATGACGCGGGTCTTGCCGGTGCCGGGGCCGGCCAGCACCAGCAGCGGTCCTTCCAGACAGCAGACGGCCTCCTTCTGCTGCTCGTTCAATCCTTCCAGGATCGCATCCGTCATCGCAGCCGGCATCTCCCTCGTGAAATTTTTCTGCTCCTTCCCGGCCGGAGTTTTCTGGAAGGATTCTGAAGGGAGGATGCGGCCGTGCGGCC
This sequence comes from Planctomycetota bacterium, assembly GCA_026417845.1. Taxonomy (GTDB): domain Bacteria; phylum Planctomycetota; class SZUA-567; order H5-PLA8; family CALKMO01; genus CALKMO01. The sequence goes on from JAOACM010000143.1 coordinate 3,502, forward strand.
GCGGATTATCTTCCGCTCTCGGAGGCACGCACCCTGGTTTTTTCCGGAAAGGGATCCCTGTTGATACGCGTCTGGCTCTCCCGGCAAAGAGCGAATCCCACATCTGCAACGGGGACGGGCAGTCTGCTCCCTCGGCTCGCTATGTGCCGGGCGAACACGGCTTAGGGCCGGGCGGGCCGCCGCTTTCCCCGGCCGGCCCTCCGCCGCTCTTCGAATCGTTCCCGGCCTTCGTTCCGCCAGATCCCCTGTCGCCTGTTTCGCCCTCCAACTCCTCCTCCGCCTCCCTGAATCCCCTGCGCAGTTCGCCGGCGCTTCTCCCGACGCTCCTCATCACTGATGGAAGTCTGTGGCCGAATATCAGGAGCGCTACTATCAGGATTATGATCAGGTCCGGCCATCCCATGTTCGACAGGAAGGCGATAGGCATTGCCCTGTCCTCCGAACGTCCGGCCGTCGGCCGATCCGGCCGGCGGGCACGGGAAAAATCCCCTCAGGGGCAGCGCAGGGGTGATGACCGGCTGGCGCGCCAGGCGCCAAGGCATCATTCGATATCGGACGCTTCCGCCGCCGCGCGCCGTACGCCCCAGTCTGCGGCGCTGCCCGTACTTCGGGGAAATACGCGCCCCAGCGGATGTATGCTCAGGTTATCCGCATCAGGACGCTGAGTCAAGACGCCTGACCATCTCGCAGGTTGATTCCGAAGTCCCACTTCCCGGGCACGGGAGGTAACGGCGCCCGTCCGGAGCGAAGGGCGGCGCGCCGTTAACCGACGTATATCGCCCGACCGTGTGCCTCCCGGCTCCGAAACGGCCTTGGCTGCCTCGTCCATCCCTCCTTGATCCGCCCATGATCAACCTTCTGCTCCGCTCTCAGGACGCTCCCGGCCGGTTAACCGTTGAGGCGAGGCTTCCGAGCAGGCGGCCTGAACCATCCTTCAGTGCCGCTCTTGTCCATCGCGGCCCATTCCGAATTCCCGGGTTGCTCAAGCCTTGCGCGACGGCGCGCGTCACTGCCACTGTGTGTGGAATGTCCCTTCTCTGTCCACCCGCTGATAGGTGTGGGCGCCGAAGAAGTCCCGCTGGGCCTGTATCAGATTGGCCGGGAGGCGCTCCCTGCGGTAGCCGTCGAAGTAGGCAAGCGACGCGCTCATGCCCAACGTCGGCACGCCGTACTTGACCGCGGTCGTTACCACAAACCGCCAGTCCTCCTGTCTGGACTGGACTGCCTTCAGGAATTCGCCATCCAGCAGCAGGTTCGGCAGCTCCGGGTTGCGGGCGAAGGCCGCCCTGATCTTGTCGAGGAATACGGCGCGTATGATGCACCCGCCTTTCCATATGCGGGCGATCTCCTTCAGGTTCAGGTCGTAGCCGTACTCCTTCGATGCCAGCCGCAGCAGCGCCATGCCCTGGGCGTAGGAGCATATCTTCGAGGCGTACAATGCGGACCGGACAGCCTTTATCAATTTATCGCGCCCTCCCCTGTACTTCGAGACTTTCGGCCCCTTTATGACCTTGCTTGCCGCCACGCGCTCTTCCTTGTAGGCCGACAGGATACGCGCCTCTACCGCCGCATTTATGGTTGGAATCGGGGCGCCGACGTCGAGGGCGTTCTGCGAAGTCCACTTGCCGGTGCCTTTCTGGCCGGCCTTGTCGAGTATGACATCCACGAGCGCCTTTCCCGTGTCGGGGTCTTTGACGGCGAATATCTTCGCGGTTATCTCGATGAGATAAGAGGAAAGTTCTCCCTTGTTCCACTCGGAGAACACTTTGTGCAGATCCTCGGGTTTGAGGCCGCCGATGTTGGAGAGGATATCATAGGCTTCCGCGATGAGCTGCATATCGCCGTACTCGATGCCGTTGTGAACCATCTTCACGTAGTGGCCGGCGCCGCGGGGCCCGATATACGTGCAGCAGGGGCCGTCGTCCACCTGGGCGGCTATCTTCGTGAATATCGGCGCGAGCGCCTCGTAGGCCTCGCGCTGTCCGCCGGGCATCATCGAGGGGCCGCGCAGCGCTCCCTCCTCGCCGCCGCTTACTCCCGTCCCGATGAACAGCAGCCCCTTCGCCTCAAGCTCCTTCGACCGCCGCTCCGTGTCCATGAAGAACGAGTTGCCGCCGTCTATTATGATGTCGCCCTTCTCCAGGTGCGGTGCGATCTGGGATATCATCGAATCCACGGCCTCGCCGGCCTGGACCATCAGGAAAACGCGCCGAGGCTTCTTCAGGCTCCCAACGAATTCCTCGACAGTCTTCGCCGGAAGGATGTTTTTCCCTTTCGCGCGGCCCTCGGCGAACTTTATCGTCTTTTCAGTCGTCCGGTTGTAGACGGCCACCGTGAACCCTTTGCTTTCCATGTTGAGCGCGAGGTTCTCGCCCATCACCGCCAGTCCTACCAGACCGATGTCTGCCTGGGACATCCCGCTTCTCCTTTCCTGATTTCCTGGAGCCTGATCCGAAACCCGCCGCCGCGAAGCCTATGGCTCTCCGCTCTCGACTTCGCAGCGGGAAGTTTTGGATCAGACTCTTATCCCTGCCCTGCCGCCGGCTCGCGCGAACAATCCGGCCCGGCGCCGCGATCCTTCCGTCGCGCCAGGTCCGGCATGGCGCCCGGTACCGCCGCGGCACCCGGCAGCGATATCGCGCCATCCGCACGCCGCCTGACTTCTCCTCGCCGGCGTCCATCTCCTGCCAGGCAGTGTCCGCTGAACCCGGACCGATTTTCAGCGCGGCCTGCCAGTGCGTCAAGGACAGGACCTGGCGTCTTGCTTTCGCAAAAAATACTTGCGGTTTTTTCATGTAGTCGTAATATATGGGATTATAATGCAACTTGCGGGTGTGCTGGCGGGTCGGGCGGCGGCGACCCGAAAGCCTTAAGGCTTTCCCGTCTTTCTGTGGCGGTCGAATTAAGGATTTGACATTCGGCGTCCGGGCGGAGAAAATGCTGGAATGGGGGGGGCATCGGATTGGAAATCCCTTCGGCGGTTAATCCGACGAGTCTCATCCCTTACTGTTGAGGAGGGCATCGTATGAGCGGCTGGATGAATCCCGGCTTGTTCGCGACGGCATTGGCGATCATGGCGGCAGGCATGACGCCGTCTCCTTTCGCGTCGGATACGACGCCCGGGGGAGACAGGGGTATCGCTAAGGCCGCCGGGTACGTGATAACGGATATTGATCTATCCGATGAGGCGGACGCCGATCCGGATGTCCCTGCGGGATACCGCCTGCGGAGGTCGGAGCGCGAGGAGGTCGTTCCCGGCATGCCGCTCCTTGCCGGGGACGCGGTGGAGAACTCGGGGAATCAGCCGATTGGCGTCGTGTTCGCCGACGGGAGCGCGGCGACCCTGAGGCCGGGGGGGAAGCTGAAGATCGTCGAGTACGGTTATCCGGCCGCTAAGACCGCGACGCGCGTCGAGGTCGAGAAGGGCGACGTGTTTTTCGCCGTGGAGCCCAGGCCGGCCGACGCGCGCTTCCTTGTCGGGACGCCGCTGGGGATAGTGGATGTCAAGGGCACCAGGTTCGGCGTCTATACTCTGCTCGAAGGAAACTCGTGGAAGACCACCGTGGCGGTGACGGACGGGGTCGTGACCGTGGTCCCGAACGGGTCCCAGGGGATTGATATTCTCGAAGGGACAAAACTGATACTCAGCATACCCAAAACCTCGCTGAACACGGCTTATCCGCCCAAAAAGGATCCGCCCGTGGATATAGAAAAGGGGAACCTGACCAAGGACGAGATCAAGATCCTGCAAGCAACCGCGGCGGTAAAGGCCGAGGTGAAGACGAATCCGGACAAGGGCATCGTGCAGATAGTGGCTTTCGTTCAGAACGCAGACGGTTCGACGACCGTCGTGAAGGTCAAGGAAGTCAACGGCGTGCGCGTATCCACGTCCGCCGTTACTAAGGCATCGGATGGGAAATTGATATCGAAAGTCGCCCAAGGCTTCGATAAGGAAGGGACCGTTGGCAAGTCGAAGACAATTGTGGTGGACTCGAAGGGAAGAATTTTCAATATCAGCGCGAAGGGAGGCGCCGGGAAGGCCACGGTCAAGGACCCGGCGAACAAGAGGACTTATAAGAGCGACAACGTGACAGTCGGGGCCGACGGGACGGTAAGGTTTGAAGCCCTGGCAAAGGACGGATCCAGAATAATCCGCGAGACGAAAATACTCCGCGACGGGACGAAGATAGAAACGACCATAGACATTCCGGCCGGGGCGACTAAAGGCACGAAGGAAGTTGTGGTCCGCCATCCCGACGGGAGCGGTTCGATCACTACGTCCGATACGGACCTGGACGGCAATACGATACCCGGCACGGAAGTCCATACGCCGATACCGCCCAATCTGTTCCAGCCGCCCACTTATCGGACCTCCACAACTCCAATAGTTCCCGAACCGCCTCCGACCAGCCAATAGCGAGCGCGGGCAGTTCCTGTCGGCGCGAAGCTCGGAGAGGAGGCGAGTACCAGCGGAAGAAGAACGCGCAGGGAAACCCGGCCGATCTCCGGATCGGCCGGGTTTTTAAAGGTGCATTGGTCTGTTTGATGACCGGGCGCATCATATGTCGGCAGGCGGGACGGGTTGCGACTGGACCGATCAAGACGGTCTCCTCGCGCCGCGGCTTGCGCTGGCGGCCGCTTGCATTGCTCCGTTCTTTTTCGGATGTTCGCCGCCATGGGCGAGCGGTTTGCTCGTCGCGGTCTTCTGCGCTCTAGCGGTGGCGCATACCGTCGAGCGCCTCGCCCGCGGTCGCGAATGGTTTCCTGTTCCCCTCTCATTAAAGCTCGTATCGCTGGCGCTCCTTGCCTGGTCCGCAGCGGTCGTGGCTATTGATATGGTGCTCGGGCCGGCGCGCGGCCGGGCGCCGGCCGTCAGTCTGCGGGAGATGCCTTTCGCTGCAGCTTATTTCGGGGCCGCGGTGCTCGGCGCCTCGTACCGTGTCCGGGGCGGAGCGGAAGGGTGGCGGGGCGCGCTCAAAGCCGTTTCCGCGGCAGGGATGCTTCTGGCTCTCGTGGCTTTCGCCGAATATTTCGCGGGATGGGACGTCAAGGCGTTACTCGGAGGGGCGGATCCGTCTCCACGGCGGTTCAGACTGAGCGGGCCGTACGTGAATCCCAACCGGTTCGCCGTGCTGATGGTCGTTTGCTGGGGGTGCGCCGCCGGGGGAGCGATTCACGGGATCGTTTCGCGGTCGGCGCGGCGTTCGCGATGGTGGACCGCGTTATTTCTGGCCTCGGCCCTCGCGGCGGGGACATGCGTCGGGCTTACGCTCAGCCGCCTCGCCGTCATCTCGGCGGGGATCGCCCTGTGTCTGGCGGCGGCCTTCGCCGTCCATCGGGCCGGTCGGGTCCGGTTATGGAGACCGGAGGAAGCTCTGACCCGCGTCGAAAAGGCCCGGCTCGCGGCGCTCGCCGCGCTGCCCGTGGCCGCGATGCTGGCTTGGGGGGCTTGGAGCCTCTCGGCTGGCGAATGGCGGCTGCGGGAGAGGTTCGCCGATCTCGCCGGCCAGGATCCCAACGTAACGGGACGGCTCGCCGCGATCCGGGCGGCGTTGCCGCTGGTGACGGAACGCCCGATCATCGGCTGGGGGCTGGGGATGTTTGAACCGGTCTTCGCCGGCGTTCAGCCTCCGGAGCTGCCGGGACGCTGGAGAGAGGTCCCCTC